>JBCCET010000018.1:0-54000 GCA_039030095.1 Pseudomonadota bacterium
CGAGAAAGGATCAAACGAAAGACGCTCGAAGCACGGCGCTTGCATCACCACAAACACGCCGCATAATCAAACTAAACAGATGAGCCAAACTCTCGCTTAGTTCAGGCCGCCCTTGGTTCCAAAAACTCTGACGACGGACACTCTGCAACATGAAACGACCTCTCAGTGCGTGGCGATGCCGACCACCCGCAAATGAAACTGGTGTCTTGATCGAAAAAGCCAATTATACACTAAAGCTCAAAACGGATCGCCGAAGAAGGACCGTTCAGTCACAGCCAACAAATCAATGTAGTCAGTTTTTCCTAACCGTAAAAACACTGCGCAGTATGACCCCTGAGTTCTGGAAGGATTAGGACTTGCAGTCGCAATAACATCTTTGTAACCCGTCTGGGAAACAACTAAACGAGGGTCCAAAACTCGTTGAGCCAATTCAATCAAATGTCTGCAATCGCGACATGCCCCTATAGCTCAGCTGGTAGAGCAACTGATTTGTAATCAGTAGGTCCGCGGTTCGAGTCCGTGTGGGGGCACCATAAATACACACTAAATCAGATACTTAGGCTGAAATTTGATTTTCAAATTTCCTCCGCGTACGCTTTCACAATCCTTACACAAATTGCACATTGATTTAGAAGGCTGCGTAGGTGAGCGAAAAACACACGATTCTGGGCGGGAAAGTCCACGTTTACAAGCGTCCGGGTAGTCCGGTTTGGCAGTGTTCAAACTATCTGGCGGGCGAAAATCGAAGGGTCAGCACCAAAGAAGCTAGTTTAGCCAGGGCCAAGGAAGTGGCAGAGGACTGGTATCTAGAACTGCGCGGCAAAACAATCGGGGTGAGATCAAAAACGAGCCTACATTCAAGCAGGCGGCTGAACAGTTTGAACGAGAATACAATGTTATGACGGATGGGCAGCGGAACCAACAATAAGTCAACGACCACTACGCCCAGCTGCGCAACCATCTCAATCCGTTCTTTGGCAGCAAAGAGATTTCCGAGGTCACGACCGGGCTGGTGCAAGAGTATCGCATCCACCGGATGGGCAACAACGCCAGTGGCAAGCCGCCTTCTCGTAGCACGATGCATCACGAAATCATTACCGTACGGCATGTGCTTAAAACAGCGCATCGGCACGGTTGGATTGAGAGCGTCCCGGACGTTTCGGCACCCTACCGTGGCAACACCAAAGTCACCCACAGGGCGTGGTTTTCCCACGATGAATATAAGCTGCTGTATCAGGCCACGAGAAAGAACGCTCGAGAAGCCAAGGGTAAGGCTTGGCACCACTCGGCAGAAAAACTGCACGACAAGATTCTGTTCATGGCAAACACCGGCCTTCCTTCGTCCCGACGAGGCCAACAGCCTACAGTACCGGGATGTCGAGATTGTCGAGGATGACGCCACCGACGAGACAATTCTCGAAATTGAAGTGCGCGGCAAGCGCTGGCGTCAGACAGGCTGGACAACATCTTTGTCGAGCGGCTCTGGCGCAGCATGAAGTATGAGTGCGTCTACCTGCACGCTTGAGAAACCGGGTCAGAGGCCCGCGCCGCGATCACCAAGTGGGTCGCGTTCTACAATCACAAACGTCCGCAAAGCGCCCATGGCGGCAGCCCCCCCGCTGTGGTTTACTGGTGAGAGAAAGAAGCCATGCAACCCGGTCAGCAGGAGCAAAAAGTAGCCCAATTTACCCGGAAACCTGTCCAAAAATTGGGGGGTAGCTCAGTTTTTGAGCCAAATCGGGCAGCCTTTACGTAAGGCCAAACGATCAATTTTCCTGCCTCTCTAGAACTCGAAACCTCATTCTACGACGGCTTACATCAATTCATGGCTTAGAGATTCAGCATGCGAACGCCTAGTCAACGGTCTGCTATCTGCCAATTGTCACGGCCGTCCTTGTTCCGATGCCAATAAATGCTGCCATGGGTCGGATGGCGGCTTTTGGGTATGAATTGACCGGGACCGTGAAGCCCAAGACCCGCACTTTGAGGAAAGTTGCATTTGATTTTCAACAGCCTTCAACTTGAATGCCACAGGTTCGAAACAATTCTCAAAAACAGGACTTTAGCCATTCACAAAATGCGGCTGACGCGCGCCGCTCTAAAGGGGCGTTGTTTCGCTGGACCGCGAAATGAGACTGTCCGTTTGCGACCGGATCACCGACAATTCGGATAGGCCGACCCATCGCGATAGCTTGTTGAGCAAACCGCTCAAACATAATTGAGCACCCATTCTCTGCGGCTGCCAATTCACAGGCAGCTAAAGACGTATCAACAATCAGGCGCGGCGAAAAAGCGTCTGTTGGCAGGCCGTAGGCGGAAAGGTAACGGGCCCAATGATCGTCAAAACCCAGCACATGAATCGTGTCACACTGCATCAAATCAGAAGGCGTACGAATTCTTGCTGATGTCTGTACACCGCAAACGGGTACAATCCGCTCATCCGACAGCTTCGCCATTCGGTGGTCAGATTGGTTTTGGGCCGCAAGTACGATCTCAATATCGACGGGATCTTCTTCCAACTCGTTCTGCCACAGCGACGTCACAAGCTTGATCCCCGTATTTGGGTGTTCTGCTTGAAACGCAGCCAGTTTTGGCGACAGCCAGATGATCATCGCTGCAGAGGCGCGCACCGTAATGGTTGTTTCCCGCTGGGGTCCGAAAAGCCCACTCGTCGAAAACTCGATGTGTTCAAGGGCATCACGAACTGAAATCAAATATGCTTTGCCGATGTCCGTAAGTTGCAAACTTCTTGCCCGCCGGATGAACAGCTTTTGCCCCAACTTTGTTTCCAGCGCTTTTATATGCTGACTGACTGCCGTTTGGGTCAGTCTCAGTTCATGGCTTGCTGCCGTGAAACTAAGATGCCGCGCAGCGGCATCGAAGGTTCGCAACCAATTCAGGTTCAGGTTTGACGTCATTGGATTTGCATAAGTTATTTATGTTCATGACGGCAATTAGTTTCGTTTATCTTCTGCGATTTGATGGATTAAGAAAAAGAGCGCCGAACATTGCAGCCGCCAAATGATGGGAGAGCAACATGTCAAAGACCAATCTGGGAACCGAAACGGATATGGCCCTGAACCTTGTTGATCTTGCCCGCTACCCAATTTCTGATCTGGATACCGGTGCCGGGGCGACGTTCTTGAAAGAGTGTCAGGATCACATGGAGGCGCATGGATGGTGCAATCTGGATGGTTTCATTCGCGCGGATGCTCTTGCTGCCCTTGAGGATGAATCCAGCAATCTTCTGCCCGGCGCAGAGGTTCTGACGATCAAGCGAAACATATATCAGGGTGCGATTGATCCGTCGCTGCCAGCAGATGACCCAAGACGCCATGAATACACACATGTTGCAACCCAATTGGCCGATGACCAGTTGCCTGCGGACACGCTGGTCCAGCAACTCTACAAGTCGGAACTCCTCACTGATTTCGTGCGGCGCGTGCAAAAGAAGCCTTTGCTTTACCGCTGCGCTGATGAGTTTCAGGCTTTGAATGTGGTTGCAATCTACCCCGGCAGTTGGCACGCGTGGCACTACGACACGACTGAATGCACCGTGACTTTGCTTTTGAAAGCCGCTGAAAGTGGCGGTGATTTTGCTTTCTTGCCAAATTCCCGCACTGACGAGACCGAAGACCGCGACGCCGTGGACCGCTTACTGGCCGGAGATATGTCGCATGCGCAAAAGTTTGACCGAGGCGCTGGCACGTTTACGCTATTTCGCGGTGGCTACTCTTTGCATGGCGTCACCGAAGTGTTTGGTGCGCATCCAAGAATTACGGCGATAATGACCTATGATGAACAAGAAGGCCGCGTGATCAGCGACGACATCAATGTGCGCATTTATGGCAAGCGTGTGGAAAAAATACTCGCAGACCGCGCGTTGGCTGCGGCGCGGGCGAATAAGGAAAAATTACAATGAAGACAGCTCCACTCGTCATTGATGTGCAAATGGCGCTCGCACACGAAGACGCTTCTGGCACAGCACGATCCTGTCCAGAAGCGTCAGAGAACATTGCACAATTGCTGGCGCAGTTTCGCGCATCCGGTGACAAGATTGTCCATGTGCATCACCACGGTACAGACGCAGATGATCCATTCCATCCAGATGCCCCAGGTGCCGCCGTGCAACCGTTTGCTGCCCCAAAAAACGGCGAGCAGGTGATCGTAAAACACGTCTCCAGCGCTTTCGGCGGAACGATACTTTATGCGGATTTGACCAACGCGGGCATTGAGCGGGTGATCATCTGCGGTGCAACTGCCAACCATTGCGCAGAATCTGCTGCGCGTACTGCCAGCAGTCTTGGTTTTGAAATGATCTATGCCTCCGACGCGGTCTGGGCTTATGGCGCAACAGGTCCAGACGGAGTTGATCACACAGCAGAACAAATCCATTCGGTCACTCTGGCAAATGTACATGGTGAATTTGGTGCGGTTCAATCGACCGCTGAAATCCTCTCCGCGACTTAGAAATTCATTGATTTCAGCTGCACTTAGTTCTCAGGCAACTTCAATCCGGCTGCAGCGGCGTAGACTTTCGCGACGGCCGCGTCGTCTTCGTGACCCAGGCCTGCCTTTACGGCCTCTGAAAAGCGGTCGAGGGCTGCTTCCGTAATGGGCGCGGGGAACCCTGAAGCCTTTGCGATCTCCAAAACAATACCCAAGTCTTTTGGCCAGATGTTGACCTGGCTGCGGGGGGTGTAATCGCCGTCCACAATGTGGGGCGCGCGGTTTTCCAACATCCAACTGGTTCCCGCGCATTTGGAAATGACATCAACAAAGGTAGTCGGCGCAACGCCTTGCGTCATGCCGAACGTCAGCGCCTCTGCCACGGCGGCGATATGCACTCCTGCCAGCATCTGATTCACCGCTTTCACAGCCGAACCTGGACCGGCCACATCGCCAAGTTCAAAGACGGTTTCAGAAATCGCGTCCAGCACTGGACGCGCTGCGGCGAATGCTGTTGCCGGGCCGGACGCCATAATGGAAAGCGCGCCGTCGGCGGCTTTTGCCGCTCCACCAGAAATCGGCGCATCCAGATAGTACACACCAAGTGTGGCCAGGCGTGCTGCAACATCTTTTGCAAAGTCCGGCGGCACGGTCGAGCAACCCACTACCACCGCTCCCGGACGCAGGTCGTTTGCCAGCCCGGCTTGGCCAAAAAGCACATTTTTCGCCTGCGCATCGTTCAGGACCACCACAAGCACCGCATCAAGATTTGCAATTTGCAGCGGTGCCACGGCGCCACCTTCGGCCTTTAGGCGGGCCACGCGATCCGCATTGAGATCCCGTCCCCAGGTTTCAAAACCCGCACGCACGCAGGACTGCGCAATGCCATATCCCATCGATCCAAGGCCGATTACTGCAACTTTTTCTACCATCGTTTGCCCCACATATTTGTGTCTTGGCACCGTACGGTATGCCGTAACGTTCCGAAACGTGTGACATTCCAAAAACTAGCGGTTGGTGGCACACTCTACCCAACCGGGAGGTTCATAATGAAGTTTGACTTTGTGATCTTTGGAGGCGGCTCAGCCGGTTGCGTAATGGCGTCCCGGTTGAGTGAAGACCCAAACACCAGCGTTTGCCTCTTGGAAGCGGGTGGGCATGGCAAAGGGATTTTAGTGCGTGCGCCCGCCGCAGTGGTCGCAATGCTGCCAGGACGCCCGAAGATCAACAATTGGGCTTACCAAACTGTACCGCAGCCTGGCTTGAACGGGCGGCGCGGGTACCAACCCCGTGGCCGCGCATTAGGCGGATCCAGTGCTATAAATGCGATGCTTTATATTCGGGGTCAGCGCGAGGACTACGACGGTTGGGCCGACCTTGGGTGTGAGGGTTGGGATTGGGACAGCGTGTTGCCCTATTTCAAAAAGTCCGAAAACAATGCGGGCGGTGCCAACGATATCCACGGTGCAGATGGCCCGTTGCATGTGTCGGATCAAAAGGCGCCGCGCCCGATTTCGGAGGCGTTTGTGCGGGCCGGTGAAGAACTACAGCACCGCCGCCGTGAAGATTTCAATACCGGCAACAATGAAGGCGTCGGCTTGTATCAGGTCGCGCAGTTTCATGATGCAGACCGCAACGGCATCCGGTGTTCTGCCGCCTTGGGGTATCTGCATCCGGTTATGGACCGCTCGAACTTGACCGTTGTGACCGGTGCGCATGCCAGACGCGTTACCTTCGACGGGAAACGGGCGAAAGGTGTTATCTACACCACCTCCGGCGGAAACCATGTGGCCGAAGCCACGCAGGAAGTTATCCTTTGTGGTGGTGCCTTTAACTCTCCTCAACTGTTGCAATTGTCCGGTGTTGGTCGTCCTGAAGATATCCAACCGCATGGCATAAACATGGTGCACGAGTTGCCGGGGGTTGGGCAAAACCTGCAGGACCATCTGGATTTCATCCTGGCGTACAAAACCAAAGACAAAGATAATTTTGGTATCGGCCTTGCAGCGACCGCCGGGCTTTTCAAACATATCCTGAAATGGCGCAAAGATGGGGCGTCTATGTTGTCGACACCTTTTGCTGAAGGTGCCGGATTTTTGAAGACCGATCCGTCTTTGGACCGTCCTGACATCCAGTTGCACTTCGTCATCTCGATCGTCGATGACCATGCCAGAAAGCTGCATCTAGGGCACGGTTTTAGTCTACATGTCTGCAAGCTGCGACCCGACAGCCGGGGGGAGGTCTTTTTGCAAAGCCCAGACCCGTTGGCGGCGCCAGGCATTGATCCACGGTATCTGTCGGATCCCAGGGACCTTGAAACGATGATCAAAGGCGCGCGGATGGCGCGGGACATTTTGCAGGCACCGGCCATGGCGCCTTATCGGCACAAAGAGCTGTTTGGCACAGAAACGGCCAAAACAGATGCCGATTGGGAGGCACATATTCGTGCGCGCGCTGACACAATCTATCACCCGGTTGGCACTTGCAAAATGGGGACAGATGACTTGGCCGTGGTTGACCCCTCTTTGCGGGTACGCGGGCTTGAAGGGCTGCGCGTTGTGGATGCCTCCGTCATGCCGCACGTTGTGTCCGGCAACACAAACGCACCGACGATGATGATCGCAGAAAAATGCGCGGAAATGATCCGCGCAGCATGACTTACAGAAATTCCTATCGAGGGAGAACACCATGAACCAGAACGTGAACCTGGGCGCCGCCACGCCGGTCTTCAAAGAAGAATATGATGCTGCCTTAGTGGCACTTGATGCAGCCAAACATACCTGGGCGCGTACCCCTGTGGCTGAACGGATTGCCCTGCTCGGCGAAGTCAAAGATGCGCTGCTGGCTGTTTCAGAGGGCTGGGCGGAAACCGCTGCGCGCAAAAAGCTGATCCCGGCGGGATCGCCGCTGGTGGGGGAGGAATGGATTTCCGGCCCTTACGCATTGATGGGCGCTTGCAACGGTTTGATGGAAACGCTTTCGCACATGGATGGCAAAGCCTTTTTGGATGGTCTGCCGACACGCACCCTGCCGTCTGGCAACACGGCCGTCCGTGTCACGCCTAATTCGATCTGGGAACATCTGTTGCTGTCAGGCGTGAAAGCAGAGGTTTGGATGCAACCCGGTGTCTCGGCGGAAACGTTAAAGGACAATGCAGCCAGCGCCTATGACATTCCGCCCGGCGATCGGGTGGGCAAGTTGGCGCTGGTGCTTGGCGCGGGCAACATCGCCTCTATCGCGCCGCTCGACGTTTTTCAGAAACTCTTCATCGAAAATCAGGTGGTTTTGCTAAAGATGAACCCGGTCAACGACTACCTGACCGACTATCTGAATGCTGCGTTGAAGCCGTTGATCGACTGCGACGCGCTGCGCATTGTGAAAGGCGACGGGGTCGGCGGGGCCTGGTTGACGGACCATCCGCTGGTCGAAGAGCTGCACATCACCGGCGCTGGTACAACCCACGATGCAATTGTCTGGGGCGTGGGCGAAGAGGGTGCCAAAAACAAGGCCGCTGGCAAACCCAAAAACAAACGCCCGATCACGTCAGAACTTGGTGCCGTGTGTCCGACAATTGTGGTGCCTGGACCGTGGTCAGAGGCGGATCTGCAATTTCAGGCGGAACAGCTTGCAACGCAAAAGCTGCACAACTCCGGATTTAACTGCGTTGCTTGCCAGGTTTTGATCATGCCCAGCGGGTGGGACAAATCCGCAGGGTTGATGAAAAATCTGGAAGCAGTGATCCGCAAATCTACCCGGTTGCCGTATTACCCCGGCACGCAGGCGCGGCTTGATGCGTTCAACGATGGCGTGTCCGACGCGGATGCTTGGGATCGGGGGGATGCGCCTGCATTTTTGGTAAATTCCGTGGATGACGCGGACCACCTCACCCGGTCGGAGGTCTTTGCCCCGGCGCTTTCGACAAAAGAGATCATGGCGGTGGATGCCGAAAGCTATTTGATTGAGGCGATCCGATACGCCAACGAAGAGCTTTACGGCACGCTGGGGGCTAACATCGTCATCCACCCGGCCACGATACAACAGATGGGCCGCAAGAGATTTGAGGAGATCTTGCACGACCTGCGATACGGCTGCATTGCGATCAACGGCTGGAGCGGGATCGGGTTTTTGCAGACGACCACGCCGTGGGGGGCGTTTCCGGGCCACACATTAGCGGATGTGCAGTCAGGTATTGGCACCGTCCATAATACCTACATGCTTGAAAACACGGAACGGACCGTGGTTGAGGCACCGTTCCGACCGTTTCCGCGCGGAGTTCTGTCGGGTAGCCTCAGCATGCTGCCGCGTCCGCCGTGGTTCATTACCAACAAACGGCAGCATCACATCGGCAAACTGCTTACCCGGTTTCAGCACAGCCCCAGCTTTTTCAAGTTGCCGAGGATATTTCTGCATGCGCTGTTAGGGTGAAGAAATGCCTCAACGATGTGAACGGGAAAGGCGGGATTAACCCGGCAGGGCGCGTTCGATAATCGCGTCCAAATCCAGTCCTTTTGGCAAAGTCCCAAATGCGCCGCGATACCGGGGTGCCAGACGCGTGGCGCAAAATGCGTCCGCCACTTCGGCGCTGCCATGCCGTGTCAAAAGCGCGCCTTGCAGGCAGAGCGCGATGAGTTCTGTAACTGAACGCATGCGCATCTCCAGACCGTCGGGATCGCCCAATTCGTCGCGAAGATGATCAATCGCTTGGTCCAGATTTGGGTGATTGCCATAAGCCGGATCCAGTTCAGCTAAAACAGCAGGGATGGCTTCGGGTTCGCGACCCATGGCACGCAGAACGTCGAGCCCCATGATATTGCCGGATCCCTCCCATATCGAGTTGAGCGGTGCTTCGCGGTAAAGACGCGGCATAATGCTTTCTTCCACATAGCCCGGCCCGCCGTGACATTCCAAAGCTTCGACCACCAAAGATGGGCAGCGTTTGCAGTTCCAGTATTTTGCCACCGCCGTTCCTATGCGGGCGAATGCGGCTGCGGCGGGATCGTCGATCGCGCGCGATACGCGAAGGCCGAGCGCGACGGCAGCCTCCACCTCAACCGCCATGTCAGCCAAAACGTTTTGCATTAGCGGCTGTTGTATCAGGCGTTTTTGGAAGGCGGATCGGTGGACCGTGTGGTGCAGCGCTTGGACCAGCGCCTGGCGCATGATGCCAGCTGACGACATCGCACAGTAGATCCGGTTGCCGGTGACCATGTCGATGATGGTGCGGATGCCGCGTCCCTCTTCGCCGACCATTACACCGTAGGTGTCCTGAAACTCCATCTCTGATGACGCGTTTGATTTGTTGCCGAGCTTGTCTTTCAGGCGTTGGAGAAAGAGATTGTTGCGGGTGCCGTCCGGTGTCCACCGGGGGACGAGGAAACAAGAGATGCCGCCCGCGTCGGTGCCTGCAAGCACTAGGAACGCATCACACATCGGGGCGGAGCAGAAGAACTTGTGACCGGTCAGCAGGTAGTCTGCACCGATGCCGGTTTCGGTGCCCGCAGGCACTGCAACGGTGGAATTGGCGCGCACGTCGGACCCTCCCTGCTTTTCGGTCATGAACATCCCGATCAGCGCGCCGGATTTCTCATCGACCGGAATATCGCGCCGGTCGTAGGTGTTGGACAGGATGCGCGGCATCCATTCCTTTTCCAACATTGGCGTACTGCGCAGGGTCGGGACCACCGAATAAGTCATTGCCATGGGGCAAAGCACGCCGCCTTCGGGTTGGCTGAACATATAGGTCAGTGCGGATTGCCCGACGTGGCCCGCGTTGCCTTCGTTGTGCCATGCAAAGTTCGGCAGCTGGTTTTCAACCGCAAGCGTCATCAGGTCATGGTACGCCGGGTGAAATTCCACCGCGTTGAGACGCATGCCATAGCGGTCGAAAGCGCGCAACTCCGGCCCGTGGCGGTTTGCCTGATGGGCTTTTTCGAAGGTGTCATCTTGGCCAGCGGCTTTGCCCGCCTGCGCCATATGGTCGGCGTGCAAACCGCCGCCCATAATCCCCATCCAGTGCCGCAGCGCCCGGTCCCCCTGCCAGAGGTCCTGATCCCTCATGTGGGGCGGCATGTTGGTCACCTCATGGGTTGGCAACTGGGAAAGCGGTTCGCGTGGTTGCATGGCGGATCCTCCTGACGGCGACGGTAGAGCAAGTTTCATGCGGCTGGAAACAACTTTGACGAAATGATTTTGTGGGCCGGTCTGTCCGTAGTCAGTAAATATCTTTGCCTCGCCTCTTTTGCCCCGCGTCGGAGGTTTTACAAAATTTACCCACCTGTGCAGACAACCCACACTCTTGCCGCTAGGGTGCGCGCAACTCTGGCCACCGAGGGTGGCCATACGACTATGGGAGAGACCAATATGTCCAACGACCTGCACCCCATCCCGGCCCACATCGCCGAGAACGCGCACATAAACGCGGAGCAATACAAAGCGATGTATGACGCCTCTATCGCGGACCCGGAGGCATTTTGGGGAGAACAGGGAAAGTCGCTGACTTGGGCGAAGCCCTACACCAAAGTTAAAAACACGACCTATGAGCATCCGAAGGTCTCAATCAAATGGTTTGAAGATGGCGAGCTGAACGTTTGTGAAAACTGCGTCGACCGCCATTTGGATACACGCGGTGATCAGACCGCGATAATTTGGGAACCCGATGATCCAAACGCTGCGTCGGAGCATATCACCTATCGCCAGCTGCACGGGCACGTGTCGAAATTTGCAAATGTGCTAAAGGCCATGGGCGTGGGCAAAGGTGACCGCGTGGTTCTTTACATGCCGATGATCCCGCAGGCGGCTTATGCGATGCTGGCGTGTGCGCGGATCGGGGCGATCCATTCGGTCGTGTTTGGCGGATTTTCTTCCGACGCACTGGCTGCACGGGTGAACGGGTCGGACGCCAAGGTTGTTGTGACGGCTGACGAAGCGCCGCGCGGGGGGCGGAACACACCGCTCAAGACCAACGCGGATGCGGCGTTTGATAAAGTGGAACACGACTGCAAGATGCTGGTCGTGCGCCGCACCGGTGGCGATGTCCCCATGGTAGAGGGCCGTGACCACTGGCTGCACGAGATGGAAGCGACCGTCAGTGCCGATTGCCCGGCGGAACCGATGGGTGCCGAAGACCCGCTTTTTGTCCTGTACACATCAGGCTCCACCGGCATGCCGAAAGGGGTCGTGCATACCTCGGGGGGGTATCTGCTTTATGCCTCCATGACCCATAAATACGTCTTTGATTACAAGGATGGAGAGGTCTTCTGGTGCACGGCCGATGTGGGCTGGGTCACTGGCCACAGCTACATCGTTTATGGCCCTCTGGCCAATGGCGCCACGACGCTGATGTTTGAAGGCGTGCCGACATACCCGGATGCCTCGCGCTTTTGGAAGGTTTGTGAGGAACACAAGGTCGCTCAGTTCTACACCGCGCCGACGGCTATCCGGGCGCTGATGGGGCTCGGCGATGAGTGGGTCAAAAAGGCGGATTTGTCGGGCCTGCGCATCCTCGGCACTGTGGGTGAGCCGATCAATCCGGAGGCCTGGAACTGGTACAATGAGGTTGTGGGCGGCGGGCGCTGCCCCATCGTCGACACCTGGTGGCAGACGGAAACCGGCGGCCACCTGATGACGCCGCTGCCTGGCGCGATTGAGACGAAGCCGGGATCTTGTACGCTGCCGTTCTTTGGGGTGCAGCCGGTGATCCTCGACCCGCAGACGGGTGAGGAAATCCACTCGACCGAGGCGGAAGGCGTGCTTTGCATCAAGGACAGTTGGCCGAGCCAGATGCGCACCGTTTTTGGCGACCATGACCGTTTTGTGAAGACCTACTTCGCGGACTACAAAGGCTATTACTTCACGGGCGACGGCTGTCGACGGGATGCGGATGGCTATTATTGGATCACCGGCCGTGTGGACGACGTAATCAACGTATCGGGCCACCGGATGGGCACGGCAGAGGTGGAAAGTGCGCTGGTCGCCCATGACAAGGTGGCTGAAAGCGCTGTGGTGGGATTCCCTCACGACATCAAAGGGCAGGGAATTTACGCCTACGTCACGTTGATGTCCGGAGAACAGCCCACCGAAGAGCTGCGCAAAGAACTGTCCGATTGGGTCCGCAAAGAGATCGGCCCGATTGCCAAGCCCGACCACATTCAGTGGGCGCCGGGGCTGCCGAAGACGCGTTCTGGCAAGATCATGCGGCGTATTCTGCGCAAGATTGCGGAGAATGACTATGGCGCGCTGGGCGATACATCGACTTTGGCAGAGCCTGCGGTGGTGGATGACCTGATTGAAAACCGTATGAACCGGTAGCCGTTGGGCCTACCCATTCCAACAAAAAGCCTTTGGCGCGGAACAAAGGCCGGAGGCCGCCGCGCCTCGCTGGTCCGCCTCACCGGGCCAGCGATTTGGCTTGGGACGCCGCACCCTTGTTAGGTCCCACCCTTGTTGTTGCTATAAAGTGCCACGGAACCATCGTTGGTTCGCTAACCCGTCGGACCAGCGATGCGCGGCTCTGCACTTTTACAAAAATGGGTCGGGGTCGTATTTCACGGACTTCAGATACAACCCGCCGGGCGGGCAAACCGGGCCGCAGGCGCTGCGATCCTTTGCCTCCAGCGCGGTGCGCACATCACCTGGCTGCCAACCGCCTGCGCCGACCCTTTCCAATGTGCCCACAAAGCTGCGCACCTGATTGTGCAGGAAAGATCGTGCCCGCACATGGAACCGGAATTCCACGCCTTGGTGGTAGGGCAATTCCTCCACTTCCACCGCATCCACCGTTTTGACCGGGCTGTCTGCCTGACAAATTGAGCTGCGGAACGTCGTGAAATCGTGGTTGCCTACCAGATGTGCTGCACCCGCGCGCATCGCAGCGAGGTCCAGCGGCTGGCGCACTTGCCAGACCCGCCCTTTGTCCACGGTCACAGGCGGGCGGCGTGAAACCAGCCGGAACAGGTATTCCCTTTCCATCGCTGAAAAGCGGGCGTGGAAATCGCCCGCGACCTCTGCCGCGTCCACAATCGAAATGGATGCCGGTTTCAGGTGAAAGTTCAACGCCTCCATCAGGCGGAACGGGTCCCAGTCCTTTTGACAGTTCACATGGGCCACTTGACCCAGGGCATGCACGCCCGCGTCCGTGCGACCAGCGCCCCAGATTGTAGGGTCGCCGGGGTCGAGCTTCCCAACGGCTTCCTCAATTTCGGCCTGTATTGACGGATGCTCTTTCTGGCGCTGCCAGCCAGCGAACCCGGTGCCCATGTATTCGATTTTTAGCGCGTAGCGTGGCATAGTCTCGCGATAGCCAGCCGACTGCCCCTATGCAAGGGGGGCGGTCGTGCTTATGTCTGAGCGGAGCATTGGAAAGGCATCCGGTTGGTTCTTGGCATTGGTACGCTCGTGGACAATATCGCACGCACGGTTGAAGGCGTAAGCGACGGCGTTTCCGAGACCTTCTTTGAACCGGTGATCCGACTTGGCGTGACCGGCCTGTCGCGGTCGGGCAAGACGGTGTTCATCACATCACTCGTGGCAAACCTGATGGACCGGGGGCGTATGCCGGGCCTCAAGGCGGCCAGCGACAACCGCATTGAAGCCGCGTTCTTACAGCCGCAACCGAATGACACTGTACCGCGGTTCCCGTTTGAGGCGCATCTATCGCAGATGACCGGGCCGGGGCCGTCCTGGCCGGAGGGCACACGGTCTATTAGCCAGCTTCGGCTTAGCTTGCGGGTGGCGCCGTCAGGCATTTTGTCGGCGCTCAAGTCGCCACGCACCGTGCATTTGGACATCGTAGACTACCCCGGGGAATGGTTGCTGGACCTGCCGTTGATGCAACAAAGCTTTGCAGAATGGTCTGCGTCAGCACTAGAACTGGCCCGAAGCCCTGCGCGCGTTGCGCATGCGGCGGACTGGTTGGCTCTAATTGACGATGCCAATCCTGACGGGTCCTTGGATGAGCCGCAGGCTCAGGATCTGGCACGGGCATTCACAGCATATCTTTCGCGGTGCCGCGAAGCTGGTCTGTCAGCTTGTGCGCCGGGGCGGTTTCTGATGCCCGGCGATCTGGAAGGCTCCCCCGCGCTTACATTCTGTCCTTTACCCCTCGGTAAACCGCCGCGCAGATCGCTAGGGCGCGAATTCGATCGACGGTACGAGGCCTACAAGCGCAGCGTTGTCACACCGTTTTTTCGTGACCACTTCACCCGGCTTGATCGACAGATTGTGCTTGTAGACGCGCTGGGCGCGATCCATGCCGGGCCGCAAGCGATTGAGGATTTGCGCGGCGCTCTGGCGGATATTTTGCAGTGCTTCAAAACCGGGCAAAACGGCATGTTCTCTTTTCTGACGGGCAAGTCAGTTGAGAAAATCCTTTTTGCCGCCACAAAGGCAGATCACTTGCATCACAAGCAACATCCGGCCCTGACAGGTTTCATGCACGCGTTGTTGCGCCAGGCACGAGACAAGGCGGAATATTCCGGCGCGGTGACAGAAGCGTTGGCCATTGCCAGCCTCCGCACTACGGAGGAGGAAGAACGCCCGCACGAAGGTCAAAACTTGCCGATGGTCAAAGGCATTCTGTCAGAGACGGGCAAACCTGCGTTGATGTATCCGGGCACACTGCCAGAGGATCCGTCGCATCTGTTGAAACCCGCCGCTGAAGGTGCGCAGGAATGGCTGGGCGATGATTATGCGATCATGTCGTTTCTTCCGGCGGAGGTGGATCTAAAGCCCGGCGAAGGGCCACCGCACATTCGTATAGATCGCGCAGCAGAGTTCCTGTTGGGGGATCGTTTGGCATGAGCGATCGTAAACCCGTTGTCATTGAGCTTGACGCCGAAGATGCCCCACGCCCGCAAATTGCGGACCCCGTGCCAGAGCCAGATTTGCCCGCAACCACCCCTGCTGTCGAGGTTGCCACCCGCATTGCCGCCGCCCGACCATCGGGTCTCGCACGGATGTTTTGGGGCGCGCTTGTGTCGCTTGTACTGTTTATGGTGGGTGTTGCGGCCTATGATTTTGTTGCGGGTCTTTTGGCAAGGAACCCGCTGCTGGGATATGCGGCCATGGGCCTGACCGGCGTGGTCGTCGGGCTGCTTTTGATCCTGACCCTTCGTGAACTGGCGACCCTGTCACGCCTTTCGCGCATTGATGGCCTCCGAGCGGAGGCGGAGAGGCTATCGTCCCATGGATCCCTCGAAGATGTGCGTGGTTTTCAGACCCGGATCACACGGCTTTATTCCGGTCGCGCGGACGTGCGTTGGGGTTTGGATGAACTACAGGCGAGGGCCGGGGATGTGGCTGATGCCGAAACCCGTCTTGCACATATTGAGACGGCGCTCTTGGCACCGCTCGATGAAGCAGCGTTGAAACAGGTTGAGGCGGCGTCACGGCAAGTCGCAACAGCCACGGCCCTGGTGCCGCTCGCGCTCGCGGACGTGGTGGTAGCGCTGACAGCTAATGTGCGGATGATCCGGCAGATTGCCCAGATATACGGTGGGCGATCTGGCGCGTTGGGGGCCTGGCGGCTGACCCGCGCGGTGGCGGCACATCTGGTGGCAACGGGTGCTGTAGCTGTGGGCGACGATTTGATCGGGTCCATCGCTGGCGGCGGTGTGCTGTCAAAAGTATCGCGGCGTTTCGGTGAAGGCGTGATAAACGGTGCTTTGACCGCACGGGTTGGCATCGCTGCGATAGAAGTATGCCGCCCGATGCCATTTGCGGCGGTTGATAAACCCCGCGTGACAGGCGTGATAAAACGCGCGCTGACAGGACTATTTTCGCAGCAGTGACGGAATAAGCCCTACCCTACGGCTTTATCAGATCACCTGCGACCAAGCGGGACAGGACCCGATCCGCCAATGGTAGTTTTGTGATTGGCGTCAGCATCCAGTCGCGGAGCAATGGAATGACGCGGCTATTGGATTGGTACATCGGAGTGAAAACACGGCTGATCGTTTGATACCCGTAAACATGCCATCGCCGTGCCGCAGCATATGCCGGCAAGGCAGCCTCAACCCCGTGAACTTCCAAAGCCAGTGATAGGGCCGCTGCATCCAGCAGCGCCATGTTGGCGCCCTGCCCCAGTTGCGGGGACGTGCGGTGGGCCGCATCACCGATGAAAGCAAGCCGATCTTCATAAGGTCTGCGCAGCGTCCCGTGGGAATATCGGGCAAAGGTCATGGCCTTAGGCCCGGCGAGCGCGTCTGCGTAGTGGCCGAAGGCGGGCCAAAGCGCACGCGCCTCAGATTGCCACGCCTCAAAGCCGCGTGCCAGCCAGGCACCGTAACCTTCTGAAGAGAGCGACCAGAAGACGGCAGCAAGGGTTTCGTCCGATCCTGGTAAACGGCCAATCGGCAAGACGCCCGCCATCTTGTTGGCACGTCGATAGGCCTGGGCCAGAACACTTGCATCAGTTTCGGGGTGCAACGGGGCAACGCCCCACAAAGCGCCAAATGGAAGGGGCGTTGCGCGCAAGGGTGACAGCGGGCTGTCGGCACCGCTTGCGTCGATCACTAGGTCATGGTCGCTGGCGCCTGCCTGGGTGAACAATTCTCGACGATTTGCAACTATCCGGGATCCCGATACCAACGCCTTTGGAACTAACTTGGCCCCTTCTTGACGCGCGGCTTCCAGCAGCAGGTGATGCAGCGTTGCCCGATGCAGGGCGAGGCCGAACCGTTGGCCAGCAGGGTCATAGGTCACATCCAGCACTCGGCGCTGGGATCGTGCCTCGGTTCCTTCCATATTCTTGATATAAGCACCGAGCGAAAGCGCCTTGTCCAGCAAGCCCAAATCGTTCAGCACGGCCTGACCAACGGGCTGGATCAACAACCCACTGCCGACCGGGGCGGGTGCTTCGAATTGGTCGAACACAGTCACAGCGTGTCCCGCACGTGCCAGCATTGCAGCCGCTGCCAAACCGCCAACCCCGGCCCCTGCGATCCCTATGTTCAGTGTTTTGCTCATCCGTGGCACCTTCACGCAGGACCTTGCTGCTGGAAAGCCGCAAATTGCCGCGTCAGGGCCGCTTTACGCCCCGAAGGCCCCACGTTATACCGCGCGTCATGCACGTGAGCTATGTCATACGAATTATGAACCCGGCGGCCTGAACGATCCGCCGGGACCTGACGCGTGCGGGTGACACCACCCCACCCCTACAAACAAAACTCACGGCTAAATTATGTCTACTGACACACCTGAATACAAAGATACCCTGCACCTTCCGCAGACAGACTTCCCCATGCGCGCAGGTCTTCCGAAACGCGAACCGGAATGGCTGAAACGCTGGGCTGAGATCGGCGTTTATGACCGTCTGCGCGAAAAAGCGGGACGTCCGCCTTTTACGCTGCACGATGGCCCTCCTTACGCCAACGGCCACCTGCATATCGGGCACGCGCTGAACAAGACGATCAAGGACATGATCGTCCGGTCTCATCAGATGATGGGATATGACAGCAAATACATCCCCGGATGGGACTGCCACGGCCTGCCCATCGAATGGAAAATCGAAGAGCAGTATCGCAAGAAGGGCAAGAACAAAGACGCCGTGCCGATCAACGAATTTCGTGCCGAGTGCCGCAAGTTTGCTGAAGGTTGGGTAGATATCCAGCGCGATGAGTTCAAGCGCCTTGGCATCACCGGTAACTGGGATCAGCCGTATCTGACGATGGATTTCCACGCCGAGCGCGTGATCGCAGAGGAGTTCATGAAATTCTTGATGAACGGCACGCTTTATCAGGGTTCAAAGCCCGTTATGTGGTCGCCGATGGAACAGACCGCGCTCGCTGAGGCGGAGGTGGAATACCACGATAAAGACAGCTTCACGGTCTGGGTGAAGTTCAAAGTTACGGATCACCCGGTTTCAGCGCTGGAGATTACCAATGCCTCAGGCGGCCCGGTGACAGGCACTCAAACCTCGGTGGCAGAGATGCTGGCCCCGGATTTGGTCGGGGCCTACGTCGTCATCTGGACGACGACGCCTTGGACCATGCCGTCCAACAAAGCAGTCGTATACGGCGAAGAGATTTCATACGGCCTGTATGAAGTCACCGGCGCACCCGAGGAATGTTGGGCCGAGGTTGGAGAAAGCTACATCCTTGCCGACAAACTGGCCGACGGTGTCCTAAAGCAAGCTCGCCTTGAGGAAGGTCAATGGAAACGTCTGCGGGACGTCACCGCAAAAGAGCTGTCGGTGCTGAAGCTCCAGCACCCCCTTGCTGGCGCTGATGGCGCGGGCGGCGAGTGGGACGATCTGCGAGACTTTCGCGCCGCGGACTTTGTGACCGACGAAGAAGGCACAGGTTTTGTGCACTGCGCCCCGTCCCACGGGATGGAGGAATATGAGCTCTACCGGGATCTTGGGATGCTTGATCAGGTCATCACTTACAACGTGATGGATGACGGGTCTTTCCGGCAAGACCTGCCGTTCTTCGGTGGCAAGTACATTTTGTCCCGCAAGGGTGGTGAAGGGGACGCCAACAAGGCTGTCATCGACAAGCTGGTTGAAGTTGGCGGATTACTTGCACGCGGGAAGCTAAAGCACTCTTACCCGCACTCATGGCGGTCTAAGGCGCCGGTGATCTATCGAAATACGCCTCAGTGGTTTGCGGCCATCGACAAGCCGGTTGGTGACGGGCAGGACACCCACGGCAAAACGATCCGCGAACGGGCGTTGACGGAAATCGACAACGTTAAGTGGACACCGCAGTCCGGCCGTAACCGCCTGCATTCGATGATGGAAGCACGTCCTGACTGGGTGCTGTCGCGCCAGCGCGCGTGGGGCGTGCCGCTGACCTGTTTCACCCGCAAAGGCAAGTTGCCAACGGACCCGGACTTCCTGCTGCGCAATGAAGAGGTGAACCAGCGCATTGTTGATGCGTTTGAGGCCGAAGGCGCGGATGCCTGGTACGCTGATGGAGCTAAAGAACGGTTCCTCAAAGGCATCGTGGACCCAAAGGGCTTTGATCAGGTCATGGACATCCTCGACGTTTGGTTTGATTCCGGTTCAACCCACGCATTTACCTTGCGCGACCGGATTGACGGGACGGAAGACGGCATCGCAGACGTCTACATGGAAGGCACTGACCAGCATCGTGGTTGGTTCCATTCCTCGCTTTTGCAATCTGTCGGAACCACCGGGCGGGCGCCTTACCGGAACGTGGTCACGCATGGCTTCACGCTCGATGAAAAGGGCCTGAAGATGTCCAAATCCATCGGCAACACCATCGTGCCGGAGGAGGTCGTCAAACAGTACGGCGCGGATATCCTGCGCCTGTGGGTGGCGCAAACGGACTACACTGCAGACCAACGGATCGGGCCGGAAATCCTGAAAGGTGTGGCTGACAGTTATCGTCGTTTGCGCAATACCTTTCGTTATCTGCTCGGAAGCCGGGTTGACGGTACTCCTGCCGTGGCACCAGCCGAAATGCCGGAGTTGGAACGTTGGGTGCTGCACCGATTGGCGGAGCTCGACGCGCAAGTGCGCGACGGCTATGCCCGGTTCGATTTCCAAGGTGTGTTTCAAGCGGTTTTCGCTTTTGCAACGGCGGAGCTATCCGCGTTCTACTTCGATATCCGCAAAGACACGCTTTACTGCGACGGGGATACCCCGCGCAGGCGCGCGGCCCGCTACACGCTGGACTTGATCCTGGAACGGTTGAACACATGGCTAGCGCCGATCTTGGTGTTCACCATGGAAGAAGTCTGGCTGGAAAGATCCGGCGGTCAGGGGTCGATCCATATGGAAGATGTCCCGGCCACACCGGCTGAATGGCTGGACCCGGACCTTGCAGAAAAATGGGCCACCGTGCGGCGCGTACGGCGGGTTGTGACCGGCGCGCTTGAGGTTGAGCGACGCGCGAAAACCATCGGATCAAGCCTTGAGGCGGCCCCGCAGGTTTTTGTGGATGCCGACACAGCTGCGATCTTGAACAGCATCGAATTTGAGGACGTTTGCATCACATCTGGCATTGAGGTTTCAACAGATGCCGCCCCAGAAGGTGCTTTCACGCTGGATGACACAGGCGGTGTGGCAGTAGTGTTCCAAATGGCCAAAGGTGAAAAGTGCCAGCGATCATGGAAGATCCTGCCGGATGTGGGTCAGCATGAGCCCGCAAATGTGTGCGGGCGTTGTGCCGCGGCTTTGCAAGAGCAGGCAGGTTAAGCATGGCTGATTTGGTGCATCTGAGCCGATCGGATGCGCCAATAACTATGTGTAACTGGCGTCGTGCGACCCCATCTGGGGTATGGCTGTGAATTCCGCCGCCCTTTTGACCCCGGTAGGGTGTCTTGCGCTGGTGGAAAGCCAAGGTGCCATAACCCGCCTTCTTTGGGATGGTGAAAACAGTGGCGCCCGGTCCGACGTGTTAAAGCGCGGGATTGATCAGCTGGAGGCTTATTTTGCGCGGGAATTGGACACGTTCGATCTGCCTTTAAACCCTGGCGGCAGCGATTTTCAACGATCTGTCTACGATCAGATGCTGGCCATCCCGCTGGGCGAGACGCGCACTTATGGACAGATAGCCGAGGCCGTGGGCCAACCGCCGCAACCCGTTGGCCAAGCCTGCGGGTCTAACCCGATCCCCGTTATCATCCCTTGTCACAGGGTGGTTGGGGCGGACAATATCGGCGGGTTTTCCGGCGACGGTGGGGTGGAGATGAAGGTGCAGTTGCTGCGCCACGAAGGGGCCTATTCCCTACTATTGTAGCAGGCTCGCACACCCTTGATAGGCCGCTGCGCTGTCTGGTTTAGCTATTCGCGCCGCGTTCCGGGATAACTTGCTGCACGATGCCGACAAACAGCAGATAAAAGCTCGATATCGCCAGGGCACCGGTCACAATTGGACCGGGGTCAAAGTTGGCCCAAGCGGCAAGCCCGGCTGCAACAGTCCAAGCCAACATCATAGGCAGGCTGATCATACGCCATCTTAGCGTGCGGACCGGGTGGATAAATTTCAGGGGCGTGAACATCGCAATCGCGCAGCCGATAACCAGCGCCAGAATGATCCAATAGTTCGGTTCCGTCGCAAAGAAGACGAGGATCAACATATTCCAGACCGCCGGAAAGCCAGCAAAAGACTTGTCCTCTGTCTTCATCCGCGTGTCGACCATGTACATGGCGGACGTGAAAGTGATCACCAGGATGCAGACCCAGCCTGTCCAATCGGGCAGCAACCCGGACTTAAAAAGTGCGAAGGCCGGAATGAAAATATAGGTCAGGTAGTCGATCAAGATGTCCAGCACCACGCCGTCATATTCTGGTGCGTAGGTCGTGACCTCATATTTGCGGGCCAACGGACCATCTATCCCGTCCACGATAAATGCCACTACTAACCAGACAAACATAAGGTCCCACTTGCCGTCGACGGCAGCCAACATCGCCAGCATCGCAAAAACGGCGCCGGTGGCGGTCAAAAGGTGGACGGAAAGGGCCTTAATTCGCGGTGTCATGGAACCGTCATATGCGCATTTATGGGCTTTGGCGAGGGTGTCAGGTGCCTTTGGGGTGCGCCACGCGGTAGACTTCCATCAGCCGCGCACTGTCTACGGCAGTGTAGGCTTGCGTTGTCGACAAAGATGCATGGCCCAAAAGCTCTTGGATCGCGCGAAGATCACCCCCTGCTTCCAACAGGTGGGTAGCAAAGCTGTGGCGTAACGCGTGCGGGGTGGCCGTGGCAGGCAGACCCAGTTGCATGCGCGTGGCCTCCATCACCTTTTGCACTTGGCGCGGGTTCAGCCGCTTGCCCCGAACACCCAAAAACAACGGCGTTGTGTCGGTACCTTTGAATGGACAGGCCCGCACATACGCTTCAACCGCACTTCGCGCGGCTGGAAGGACGGGCACAATGCGTTCTTTGCCGCCTTTACCAACTATGCGCAGGGTCTCACCCAGTGGCAGTGATGCCCGGTCAAGGGAAAGTGCCTCTGATATTCGCAGACCGCAGCCGTAAAGTAGCGTGATGATTGCCACGTCGCGGGCGGCGACCCAGGGGTCTTGCGACTGCAGTTCAACCGTGTCGATCAGGGTCTTTGCGCTTTCTTGTGCGATTGGGCGGGGCAGCGGTTTTTTGAATTTTGGGCTGCGTGCTGCCAGCACGGCAGAGGCGTCAATCCCTTCCGCCTCACCCAGCCAACGGAAGAACGTTTTGACGGCGGACAATGCGCGGGCAAGTGACCGGGCACCAAGCCCGCGACGACGCTCTTGTGCCATCCAGGCGCGCATGTCCGTTAGTTTCAGGTTTGATAGCGTGGTCAGTCCAAGTTCGCCGCCTTTGTATCCGGTCATAAAACCCAAAAAGCCGGACACATCGCGACGGTACGCTTCAACAGTTGCGTCAGATCCACCGCGCACGGCGGTCAGGGTTGCCAGCCAGCGGTTCAACAGATCGAGGGTGCCGTCAGTAGCGACGATCATTTCAGCCAGCGGCGTAGCACACGTTCAAAGGCAGAGGCGAAAAATACCAGTAAATCTGCGCCTTTTTGCGGGGTGAACTGGTCTACGGCTTCAGAACCTAGCACCAACATGCCGCCCAGGTTGCCGTCACCGAGGTCGAGTTTCAACAGCGCCTCTGATTTGATCAACGCTGCGCCTTCCCCGAACAAGGCTGGATCGCCGTTAGCGACAGCGCGCAGTGTCACAGGCCGGGCAGTGCTTTTGCGACCGCCAGTCACATATTTCATGACGTCGCCCGGGGCGCAAAAGCTGACACCCGCACCGAATTCTTCTTGCAACTGGGGCAATAGCTCTGGCGTGGCGGCACTGCTTTCCAGTACCAGCCGGGCTGACGCTACATTCAGGATTTCTGCCAGTTCTTGTTCGATCAACGCCAGGAAGTCGGCGAATACGTCCGGCTCCAAGATAGCAAGGATAGCGCGGTGAATTTGATTGGTTGAAGCAAGGTTGTCGTAGGCTGCTGCGATGACATGGCGGTGAGTATCTTCCAACCGGTCAAGGCGCGCTTCAAGGCGTTCCAGTGCGATTGAACGCAGGTCCACCACATTACCACCGCGCCCGGTCTCGTCCGCCGCAATCAACGCGCGCATTACGTCACGGTCGTTCAGGACAGTCCCTGGATCTTTCAGGATCTGTTCACGAACCCGGTCTACGGATTTCTGATTTTTCGCCATTTGCTCGCCCTCGTCACAGCAGGGCCCGGGTTTACAGGATCTTTTGCCCCGTCTTTTCCCAGTCCTTCATAAACGCATCGAGACCTTTGTCGGTCAGAGGATGTTTTGCAAGGTTTTGGAGAACGTTGGGTGGCGCTGTGACCACATCTGCGCCAATTTTGGCACATTCGGACACGTGGTTCACTGAACGAACGGAGGCCGCAAGGATTTCCGTCTTGAAGTCGAAGTTGTCGTAAATCGTGCGGATGTCCTCGATCAGATCCTGGCCGTCGAGGTTGATATCGTCGAGACGTCCGATGAAAGGTGAAATAAACGTGGCCCCAGCTTTCGCAGCCAAAAGTGCTTGGTTTGCGGAAAAACAAAGCGTGACGTTAACCATGTTGCCTTCGTCGGAGAGCGTTTTACATGCCTTCAGTCCCGCCCATGTGAGCGGAACTTTCACAGCGATGTTGTCTGCGATTTTGGCGAGCTTGCGGCCCTCTGCGATCATGGCGTCAGCGTCAAGGGCCACAACCTCTGCACTAACTGGGCCGTCAACCATTGCGCAGATTTCTTTGGTCACTTCCAGAATATCGCGTCCGGATTTCAGGATCAGCGATGGGTTGGTTGTAACGCCATCGACAAAGCCAAGGTCATTGAGTTCGCCAATTGCATCGACATCTGCAGTGTCTACAAAGAATTTCATCGGGCTTTTTCCTTTGGCTCTGGTATCCAGGGGCGCGGCTGCGCATAGTATCCGCCTAACCCATCTTTGGCTGGAAATGAACCCCGTGGCAGGAAATAACGTTAACGATAACGTATTTTTTCCCGAAGGCACGCTGATTGCGGTTCAAACGGCGCAACCGCTAGACCGCACTTTGGACTACAAATCGCCGCCCGGTGGATGCGCGATAGGTGCTTTTGTGGAGGTCCCGCTTGGGCCGCGCAAGGTTCTGGGCGTTGTTTGGGGGCCGGGTGCTGGGGATTTTGGTGGCAAGATGCGGTCCGCCATTGGCGTGTTGGACATTCCGCCCATGGCAACTGACATGCGGGAGTTTTTGACCCGTACGGGCGCGTACACTCTGACACCGATGAACGCGATGCTACGGTTGGCCACACGGGCGCCGGGATTGATGGATACACCCGGCATGCGGCGCATCTATGGTTTGGGGGATGCGATGCCGGACCGGATGACGGCCGCGCGCGAACGCGTTATCGCCGTTCTGGAAGAACAAGAAGGCCAGCGCTTCACCTTGGGTGAGTTGTCGTCGATGGCCGGTGTAACCTCCTCGGTCGTCAAAGGTCTTTTGAAGCAAGGTGTTCTTTTTGAATATGAAACGCCCCGCGATACCGCCTACCCACCTTTGGACCATCGTCGCGCAGGCAAACCGCTAACCGCAGAACAATTGGCGGTGGCCAAAGAACTGCGCGCGCAGGTCAGCGCGCGCAGGTATGGAACCGCACTTTTGAAAGGGGTCACCGGCTCCGGCAAGACGGAAGTGTATCTGGAAGCGGTTGCAGCAACGCTGGCCGCAGGCCGCCAAGCCCTGGTTCTGTTGCCAGAGATTGCGCTGACGGCAGAGTTTCTGGACCGGGTTGAGGCGCGTTTTGGCGCGCGCCCGGCGGAATGGCACTCAGGCGTGACCCAGACAGAGCGGCGCCGGTGCTACCGCATGGTGGCAGCTGGAAAGGCGCAGCTGGTCGTGGGTGCGCGATCGTCGCTTTTCTTGCCGTTTGCCGATCTCGGGCTGGTTGTGGTCGATGAAGAACACGACGGATCCTACAAACAAGAAGACGGCGTTTTGTACAATGCACGCGATATGGCTGTGCTGCGCGCGTCATTGTGCGATGCGACCGTTGTGCTTGCCTCTGCTACACCGTCGCTGGAAACTTGGGCCAATGCCAAGTCCGGCAAATATGTCCGGCACGAACTGAAAAGTCGGTTCGGCGCAGCAGAACTCCCGGATATGCAAGCGATTGACCTGCGCGTTGACGAGCCGGGCACCGGGCAATGGATCAGCGGCACTCTGGCGCGAGAGGTTTTCGCCCGTCTGGACCGCAAAGAACAATCGCTGCTGTTCCTGAATCGCAGGGGTTATGCGCCTGTTACTGTCTGCCGCGCCTGCGGCGAGCAGATCGCCTGCGATCAATGTGACGCGCGCATGGTGGAACACCGTTTTCATGGTCGCCTGATGTGCCACCAATGCGGTGATACCAAGCCGATGCCATCAGCCTGCCCATCTTGCGGGCAGGAAGACCGGCTGGCTGCTGTTGGCCCCGGCGTTGAGCGTTTGGCAGAGGAGGCGACGGCCCGATTTGAAGGCGCTCAGATCGCAGTTCTTTCGTCCGACATGGCGCTGTCTGCCCGAGGTCTGAAAGAAAAGATCCGGCAGATCGCGGATGGCGGGGCAGACATCATCATCGGTACACAGATGGTGGCGAAAGGGCATAACTTTCCACTTCTAACTCTGGTTGGCGTTATTGACGCGGACTTGGGCCTGCAAGGCGGCGATCTGCGGGCAGCGGAACGCACATTTCAGTTGGTTCGCCAAGTGGCAGGACGCGCGGGACGTGCCGACAAAAAGGGCGTGGCCTATGTACAAACCCACCAGCCCGACCATCCGGTCATTCAGGCCATCCTGTCCGGAGATGAAGAAGAGTTCTGGGCAGCCGAAGCCGCGCAACGCGAACAGGCAGGCACGCCCCCTTATGGTCGTATGGCTGGCGTTATTTTGTCGGGTCCTGACATCGCGCAGGTTCATGATGTTGCGGGCGCGCTCGCCCGTGCGGCCGGGGATCTACGCCGCATCGGGGCCGAACTTTACGGTCCGGCACCGGCACCTATTGCACGTATCCGTGGGCGCCACCGTGTGCGCATGTTGGTCAAGGCAGCAAAAGGTGTGCCGCTGCAGGCAGCCATGGCGCGCTGGGTTGGGCAGGTCAAACTGCCGGGTCAGGTCAGGCTGAGTATAGACATCGACCCACAGTCGTTCTTCTGAGGTTACTCAGTCGCCACATTGCAGGCCAACTCTCTCAAAAAGCCAAAACGCGCCTTTTCGGGACTTGTGAGGCTGACGAAGGGGGTGTCTTGCCCCTTTCCCTCGGTCTGCGCGGGCGTTAAACTGAGTTAACAAAATAACAGGGCAGGGCAATGGCGGGCATCACTCCTCGACCCGGGATCCTCGACATCATCCCTTATGCTGGCGGTAAAGCGCACGTCGAGGGCGTGTCGAACACCGTAAAGCTGTCGTCCAACGAAAACCCCTGGGGTGCATCGGAGGACGCAAAATCAGCTTACCGGGCAATGGCAGGCAACCTGCACGTCTATCCTGGTTCTGATCACGCAGAGCTGCGCGATGCTATCGCAACCGTTTACGAATTGGACGCCGATCGCATCGTTTGTTCAAACGGGTCAGACGAATTGATCGCACTTTTGTGCCAGGCATATGCCGGCGCCGGGGACGAGGTATTGTCGACCGAACATGGTTTTTCCATGTACGGCATTTGCGCCCGCGCATGTGGGGCGACACCCGTGCAGGCCCCGGAAAAGGATCGACACACAGATGTGGACGCTTTGCTGGAGGCCGCCACACCAGCCACAAAGTTGGTGTTTGTGGCCAATCCCAACAACCCGACCGGCACGCTGATTTCAGCCGAAGAATTGGGCCGTTTGGCCGATGGGTTGCCAGACGGATGCCTTTTGGTGATTGACGGTGCATATGCAGAATACCTCGACACCTATGCTGATCACTTGGCGCTGTTGGATGACCGCGAAAACATCTTCATGACCCGCACTTTTTCGAAAATCTACGGACTGGGCGCGCTGCGCATCGGTTGGGGGTACGGCCCGGCAGAGATCGTGGATGTGTTGCTGCGTATCCGTGGTCCTTTTAATGTGAATGCGTCGGCGCTCGCCGCGGGTGCTGCAGCTGTCCGGGACACACATTATGTAGAGAAATGTCGCGCGAAAAATGCAGAATGGCGCGACCACCTGACCCAAGGGCTGCGGGACTTAGGTGTCGCCTGTGACGCGTCACACGGCAACTTCGTGTTGGCCCGCTTTGCAGATGAGGCTCAGGCAGATGCCGCTAATGATGCGCTAGCCCAGGCTGGCATGATCGTGCGTCAGGTCAAAGGTTACGGATTTCCGGAAGCTTTGCGGATCACGGTCGGCAAAGGGGCCGACTGCAAACGCGTGCTGGCTGTTTTGCGGGAGTTCTTGGGCCAATGATCTATGACCGCGTTGCACTTGTCGGCCTCGGCCTGATTGCCGGATCGATCGGTTTGGCCGTCAAACGCCATGGTCTGGCGCGTGAAACCACTGGTTCGGCCCGTACAGAAGAAAGCCGCAAGATTGCCGAACAACGCGGGCTGGTGGATCACGTCTATGCTTCCAACGCAGAGGCCGTAGCAGGCGCCGATCTTGTCGTTTTGTGTGTGCCTGTAGGTGTGATGGCGGATGTGGCGGCAGAAATCGCGCCGCATTTGGCCGACGGTGCCACCGTGACGGATGTAGGGTCGGTCAAACAAGCCGTGATTGACGAAGTAGCGCCGCATCTTCCCGCCCATGTGAATTTCATCCCAAGCCACCCGATTGCCGGGACAGAAAACAGCGGGCCTGAGGCGGGCTTTGCGGAACTGTTTGAAAACCGCTGGTTCCTGATGACGCCGACAGGTCAGGTCGCACCCGAAGCTGTGGCCAGGTTGCGCAGCTTTTGGGAGGGCATGGGCGCGTTGGTGTCAGAGATGGATCCAAAACATCATGACCGGGTGCTGGCGGTCACATCACATGTGCCACACCTGATCGCCTATACGATGGTGGGCGTGGCAGATGACCTGCGTCGGGTTACCAACCAGGAGGTGGTCAATTTTTCCGCTGCTGGGTTCCGCGACTTCACGCGGATAGCGGCCTCTGACCCAACGATGTGGCGGGACGTGTTTTTGAACAACAAGCAAGCCACCCTGGAAATCCTGGGCCGGTTCACCGAAGAGCTGTTTGCGCTGCAACGCGCCATCCGGCGTGGCGATGGGGATCATCTTTTTGATCATTTCACCCGTACCCGTGAAATCCGCCGGGGCATTGTCGATGCCGGCCAGGACACGGACGCCCCCAATTTTGGTCGCGGGGGAGGCGGTTCATGAAACGTTCGGCATTGGTTCTGATTCTGATCCCGGGGTTAGTTTATGCCAATGCGCCAGACACGTCTTTGCGCCCAAAAGCGCGACCTGTCGCCGTATCAGAGGCGTCAGATCCTGCCGCTGCGCCATATCGATCACTGCGGCCAAAAGCGCGACCAACTGCCCGATCTGCCGAAGAAGCGGCCGTGTCAAAAGTTGTCGTAGAACAGACAATTACCGAAGACATTTTGGTGCGTAAAAGTTCAGCGTCCATTGCCAATCCCCCCAAAGACAGACCGGCACAGCCAGCAGCGGTGACAGGAATAGAAACCGTGGTGGCAGCCATTTCCACCGAACAGCGGACCGCCACAAAACGGGTAGTCAGCCCGTTTGCGGTGGCCCGTTCAATGCGGCCACAAGGGCGACCCAAGGGGTTGCGGACGGCATTGCTCGACAACAACAGGCCAGTCAAAACCGGCACTGTGCGCTATTCCAAGCGCGGATCAGTGTGCGGCATTCGCGGCCTGCGTGGGCGGCACGTGCCCCCCGTGCGCGGAAAAGGAGGCTGCGGGATTCCTAACGCGGTCCGGCTTAGTGAGGTCGACGGTGTTAAGTTGACGCGTGAAGCTTTGATCGGATGTGACGCGGCTAAGAGCCTTTATGGCTGGGTCAACAAAAAGGCCAAACCCATCGTCGGCCGTCGCGGGGGCGGGTTGTCTAAAATCCAGTTGATTGCCGGGTATTCTTGCCGAACGCGTAACTCTCGCAAAGGCGCGAAACTGAGCGAACACGCAAAAGGCAAAGCCGTGGATATTGCAGGCTTTGTCTTAAAAAACGGTCAGGTCATGAGCGTTTTACGTGACTGGAGCGGCAGTTCACATTCCAAGACAATGCGACGCTTGCACAAAAGCGCATGTGGCCCATGGGGTACGGTGCTGGGGCCGAACGCTGACCGGTTCCACCGCGATCACTTCCACTTTGATGTTGCCAGTCATCGTAGCGGTGCCTACTGCAGATAACCCGCGTCGCGTAGTTAATAGGTCGCGCTTTCGATTCCGGTTGTGCGGGTCAGGATATCTACTCCTTGCATGTTCCAGAAATGCAAAAGGTCTATGAAGATCCAATTCTCGGCCAGCTTTTCCCCTTCGCGGCGATAGATGTCGATCACGCGCATGTCGCCGGGCTTCCCAGTGGCGGGCATGCCCATCAAGCCGCCTTTGTGTTCCAGTGTCAGGTTAGGCCAGCCGAAAAAGCCGCCGAATTCACCTTCGGCAATTTTTGCCACGTGGCCATGGAAGTTGCGTGTGCCAAACGCCTCTCTGAACGGGCCGGAGTGCTGCTGGGCGTAACGAGGTATTGTGTATGTCGCACCGATGCCAGACGGCCCCCACCAGAGCATGTCTTCGTGCCAGGACCTCCGCAATTCAACCTCCAGCGGCTCACTTTTACCACCCGACCATTTTGAGATGTCGTCGATCATGAAGTTGATCGCGTCCATTGTCCGCTGACCCTCGACCGGGTCTTGCGGGTCCCACATAAGTCCGGTGTGGGTCATTGGGCCGGGTTGCACACATTGCGCGCCAGTTTGCACCGCAAAAGGGGTCAGCCCGGCTTGCAGCATCAAATGCGGGATGTCGAAGAACATCGCTGTTTCAGTGATCAGACCGTCTTCGACCCGGTTGAATTCGCAGTACCGCAGAAAGGCGAGTTTGCCTGTGGGGCGGATGCCAAGCCAGGGTTTGTCGAAAAGCCCCATCAGGTTGCCCATGGAAACAACCCACGTGCCGCCCGCTTCCAGCACGTTTTTTCCGGCCATGAAGATATCCTGTCGGCGCTGCAAGGACGTCAGCGCGCCTTGAAGGGGGCGCCAAAAGCTGTCGCGTACGTCGTCTGCGTTGGTTTTTTCGTGGAAAGGGTGAAAGCCGCGCCAAAGGTATTGGGATGCGAAATGCTGTTCTGCGTCTTGGCCTGCATCAATTGCTGCGTAGGCGGAGAGCACGGTCTGTTTTGCTTCTTGGAAGTTGGTCATTGGAACTTCTATCTGGTTTTCGCCTCAATCGCTCCGCTAGAGCGACCGCCAGCTTGGCTGGATTGACGCTTACCCTTTCACCGCACCAGCCGTTAGGCCCGATACAATCTGACGCTGGAAGAACATGACCATCACGAACAATGGCGCTGTGGCGCTGACCACGGCCGCGACAGCGAACATGACGTTGCCTTCGGTCTGCGTGGTGCCAAGGAACGCATTGATTGCCGGGATCATGGTCCGGTTTTCCTCCGCCAACAGCATCGAGGTCACGGCAAAGTCGTTGTAGGCCAATAGGAAGGAGAACAACCCGGTGGTAATCACGCCCGGCCACATGACCGGGATAATGACATGCCGGAAAGCTTGAAACTGTGTGCAGCCGTCAACCTTGGCGCTTTCGTCCAACTCCTTTGGGATGTTTTGGAAAAAGCTGTGCAGCATCCAAAGCGTGAACGGCTGATTGATGGCCACAAGCACGATGATCGTGGTGGGCAAGATGCCCCAGACGTTCCATTCAAAAAACGGCAACAGGTAACCTGATACCAACGTGATTGGCGGTACGGCGCGGAATATCAGTGCCGCGATCAAAAGCCAGAAGGTGTAGCGAAAGCCTGACCGGCTGAGCGCGTAGCCCCCCAATGTGCCCATCGTTAGAGAGGTTACCACCACGCAAAAACAGACGATGAATGTGTTGATGACCGATCGCCAGAATTCTTCTTGCACCCAAGCGCCATAGTACCCGACGCCGGTGAAGGAAGATCCATAGGTAGATTCTGTGTTGGCCCCCGTCAGGGCGTTGGTCCAATTTTCGATGGAAAAGAAATCGAGCTCTACCTTGAAGCTGCCCCATAGCGTCCACATGAACGGGAACGCGGCCATGATCAGCCAAATTATGACGAACCCGTTGGTGGCTAAGCGTAAGCTGAGCGAGCGGCGTTCGGATGCAGCGGCCATGGCTTAGGTTTTCCCTTTGAAGTCGCGCCAGGTCTGTACAAGCACGGGCGACAGCAATATCGCCACGCCGAGGATTGTAAGAACCGAAGTGGCAGAAGCGGCGGATAATTGGCGGGTTTCGCCGCCCAGATCGTTGAAGATGATCCATGACAGAGACCTTGCGTGTGCCTCTGCTGCGAAGCCGATGATCGGTTCAAAGACGCGGAAATTGTCCATCAGTTGGATCAGCGCGACGAATGTCACAAGCGGCATCAGATGCGGGATCACCACGTAACGGACTTGCTGCCAACGGGTCGCGCCGTCAATCTGGGCGCTTTCGAGTTGGTCTTTCGGTAAGGTTTGCAGGCCCGCGTAAAACACCACGAACGCAAAAGGTGCGGAACTCCAGATGCCGTAGATGATGAGTGATATCCACATCAGTGGGGTGGAGGCCTTAAGGCTCAGATCCGGGTCGTCGGCAAGGTAGGATATCAGGTTGCCCAGCACGCCCCGGCTGTCGATCATCCAGAACAGGATGAGGGAGCCCACAAGCGGCGTCACGATCATAGGCAAGAGCGAAAAGAAAATCGTTAGCCCGCGCAGGCGCCGGTGCAAGCTGTTTACGGCAAGCGCGATCATCAGCCCTAAAACGATCAACGCAGGCGTGCAAACAAACGTATAGGTCAGTGTAAACGCCATAGCTCGGTAGAACGGCAAGTTACCAAGCGCCGTGAAAAATGCGCCAAGGGTTGGTGCAGTTCGCCAGGCTTCTCCCACTTCTGCGAACGCTAGATGTCCACGATCAGTGTAAATTTCGAACCAAACAAATCGACCTAGCGGGCTTGAGGCGCGCAGGTCCGCTGTCGCGTCCTGGTCGATCACCGTGACTTCTTCACATTTGAAGGGACCGCAGTTTTCCACTGTTTTGAGCACCGCTTCATGCGGGACGAATAGCGACTGTGTGACGATAGAGATGATAGGCATTGCAACGAACAGGATCATCGCCAGCCCGGTAGGCAGGAAAAACCAGAAAAACGTGCGATGGCGCATGGCGGTTCCCCCGAGGTAATCTAGGGGCCGGGTTTTCCCGGCCCCCGTTTGACATCCTTATTGCAGGAAGCCTTTTTCTTTGGCGGCAGCGACGTAAGCCGCTTCGACGTCAGCCAGGGCCTGCTCAGCAGTTTCTTTACCCTGCATGAAGTCTGTTAGTTCAGCACCCAATGCAGTGTGCAACAGCCCCATGTAAGGCAGCATCGGGTACGGAGTGGTACCCATTTCAGCCGCTGCAAAAACGCCTTTGGCAGCATCGGTCGGCTCATAACCATCGATCAGCCATACTGCCAGTTTGCCCACTTCGGCGTCCGACAGAATGCCCGGATCAATTGCGTTCATCAGCGCCAGGAAGGTGGCCTCTGCGTCTTCGTCAGAGATATTCTTGGCTACGGTCCAGCCATCCCACCACAAAGTGGTAGCAGGGGTGTCACCTCCGCCAACAGTCATTGGCGCTGCGATTGCGAAGCCATCTTGGACTGCTTGCGGGATGCCATCAGCGTCCAGCATGGTGGCCGCACGGGAGCCCCACATGTTCATGATTGCCACGTTGCCAGCACGGAATTCCGCGTTGGTTGCGTTGCTGTCATGTGTCAGGAAGTCCGGGTTCATGTACTCAGACAGCGCTTTCATCATTTCCAGCGCCTTCACGCCAGCTTCAGAATTGATGGTTGGTTCCGCTGTGCCGGCTTTGAAGTGAGAACCACCATAGCCGATGAACATGTTGTTGAATTCCTGGGCCAGGTTCCAGCCCGCTTTATAAGCGCCGCCGACCGGGTTTTCCATCAGGCCCATTTCGCGGATCTTTTTAGCAGCGGCTAGCATCTCTTCATAGGTCGAAGGTACGCCAACGCCAGCTGCTTCCAGCACGTCTGCGCGGTACGTCAGGTGCTGTGCGTTTGCCATGAAAGCGACGGCCATCACTTGACCATTGATCGTAATCAGCTGGTTCTTCTTCAGTTTTCCACCGTGTTTGGCGACCAGATCGTCCAGTGGACGGATCAGATCTTCGTTCATCAGCGCAACAATGGACGAGTTCGCGATGATCGCAGATGTGTATTCCGCCGGATCTGATGACATGCCAGCCACGTTGATCTTTTGGTGATCCGCTGTGAGGTTTGTTTTCACCTCTACAGTGTCGCCTGCACAGGCCATTGCGCCGGTGCCGACCTGTTGGATCGCCGGGAATTCGTTACCGACAATTGATACGCGGCCGGAGCTGATGTCGCATGCAGCAAGGGCCGCACCCGCGCTGAGCGTGACGATGGCAGAGCCAGCCGCCAATGTTTTGAGAAGTCCCATACTTATCTCCCTGATTGGACTTAACCTGTCCCGCAATCGTAGCGATTGTGAAGTGTTGCTCAAGCATTTTGGGCGCCGACTCACTCATTTTGCATACGATTGCAATATTGGGAGCGTGATGCATTTTTCGGTGCTTTGCAAGCGGCCAGTGCGCTTGACGAATGGGCGCGTTTTCTGCGTCTATAAAGCGCGCAACACACAAACGGGGCCTAGGTGAAACTTAAGACGTTATTTCTGGCGTTGTTCTGGTCTGCTTTGGTTTGGGCCAGCGCTCCCGAAGCACAAACTGTACCCGTCTTAGGCAGTGATACTGTCAACAGCGGGGCAGAGCTGCCCGATCCGCTGACGCCAGAAGTCGTACGCGATCTGGTTAGCCGAATGTCTGACGAAGAAGTGCGCGCGCTGCTGTTAGAACGGCTCGATGCAGTGGCCGACAAAGATGCCAAAGCCGAAGAGGTTCCTGGCGCATTTAGCTATGTCGGACAGCTAATTTCAGAAACAGCCACAGCTTTTGCGACAGAAGTTGCGGTGCTTCCACGATTTGGCGAACCTATCGCGCGGGCTTGGCAGAATTTTTTGGGCGGACGCAGCCCCGTCGCGGGCATATGGGTTCTAGTGCAAATTGTGATTGCCATAGCGCTTGGGCAGTTGGCGCAGATGGGGGCAAAGGCGCTAACGCGCGGTGCACGTGACAGGTTGGCCATCGCGCGACCGGATGGTTTTGTTACGGTTGCAAAATGGTATGCGGCCCGGTTCGGTTTGGATTTTTTCACCATCGTTGTGTTCACCGCTGTGTCCATTGCAGTTGTGCTCTTAGCACTTGGTCCAGGGCAGGATTTGGAACTAGCGATACGCAGTATAACGCTAATCGCGGGTATGGGCAAAACTGCGTGGGCAATTGAACGCATCGTAAGTTCCGTGGACCGGCCCGATATTCGCGTAATGGCGGTTGATGATTTTTGGTCTTCGCGCATTGGGACATTCTTCCAAATTGGCATCATTATTTGGGTCACGGACCAAATAGGGTCGTCAGCACTTATGCAATACGGTGTTTCTCTGGGTGAATCCCGGTTCGGCTACTGGATGACACTTCTGCTTTACGTCTTCACCATTTCCGCAATTCTGTCGGCTCGCGAAGGGTTCAGGCAAGCGATTGTGGGCCGGGACGGGCTCATGGGGCCTGTTGGCCTGCGGATTGCATCAGTTTGGTCTTTCATCATCGTTGCGTTGTTGGCAGGCAACTGGATTGTCATCGATACACTTGCGCGCGCGGGACGGTTTGATTTGATCAGTGGGCAGCAAAACGTAACGCTGACGCTGATCTTATGTGCTGCCATTATCGACACGGCTTTAAGGTCTGCGATCGTCGCTTTTACACCGGACATGCAAGGTGAAGGCCGCATTGCGGAACGGGCTTATCTGGCCACCAAGAAAAGCTGGTTGCGGATTGGGCGCGTGGTGTTGATCTGCGCTGTTTTCATCCTGATTTCCGAGATGTGGGACATCGATCTGGTCGACGCCGCTGGTGGTGCTGTGGGCCAGCAAGTGACGGCACGCCTGCTAAACTTTCTGATCACGATCTTCTTGGGTTACCTGGTTTGGGAGTTGATCAGTTTATGGACCAACCGCCTGCTGGCCAGAGAGCTGACAGAAGCTGGGATCGATTTGGATTCCGACGAACCGGCGGGTGGTGACGGTGGTGGCGCTGGGCTAAGCCGTTTAGCCACCGTTTTGCCGATTCTGCGACTGGTAGCTAGCGTGGTGATTTGGGTTGTGACGGGCTTGGTGGCGCTCAGCGAACTGGGCGTGGACACCACACCTTTATTGGCTGGATCCGCGATTGTGGGTCTTGCCATTGGTTTTGGCGCCCAGGCTTTGGTCAAGGACGTGGTCGGCGGCATCTTCTTTTTGATCGACGATGCTTTTCGCATGGGTGAGTACATCATGATCGGAGAGACCAAGGGAACGGTTGAAAAGATCGCCCTGCGGTCGCTGCAATTGCGCCACCACCTAGGCGCGGTCCACACGGTGCCTTATGGGGAAATCCCGCAGGTCACCAACCATTCGCGCGACTGGGTGATGATGAAGCTTAAGTTCACCTTCCCGTTTGAAACAGATGCCAATGTCATCAAAAAGATCTTCAAAAAGATCGGGGCAGAGATGCAAGAGGCGTACTATGCCGGAGACCTGCTTCAGACCTGGAAGAGTCAGGGCGTGATAGACGTGGACGACGTAGGCGTCGTCATCCGTGGTAAGTTCATGGCAAAGCCTGGCGCGCAATGGGTTATCCGCAAAGATGTTTACAACCGCGTTCAGAAAGCTATAGAGGCCGCAGGAATTGCCTTCGCGCGCAAAGAGGTGCGTGTACAGTTCCCGACCGGGGATGGCCCCGGAGATATGACCGAAGATGAGAAGACACGGATCGCCGCGGCGGTTGCTGAAGCCTCGTCCGAGACGCCGCCTAGATCTTAAGCGGCTCACCTGCACACTGATAACGCGCTAGGCCCATGCGGGGTCAAGATTCGGCGGTGTGCGCACACATTGATGGAGGGTTCATTGACCCAAAAACCCGTAGTTTTGATCGGGGCGCCAATGGATTGTGGCAAACGCCGCCAGGGGTGCCGCATGGGGCCTGACGCGTACCGCGTGGCAGGAATAAGAGACGCCATAGAAGCACTTGGCATACCGGTGGAAGATGCTGGAGACGTACAACCTGGTGCCCCAATAGCCCCGGACTTGCCCGACCACGTCCACGCCGGTGCGGAGGTCATCGCCTGGACCAAAGCGCTGACAGACACCAGCGCAGCCGCATCGTCGCAGGGCCTGCCAGTGTTTCTTGGCGGCGATCACGCGATCTCTCTTGGAACGGTCGCGGGGGTTGCTGCCCATGCAGCCAGCCAAGGTCGACCGCTCTTTTTGCTGTGGTTAGACGCGCACCCTGACTACCATTCGCCACACACCACCCAATCCGGCAATTTGCATGGCACACCAGTCGGATATGCCACCGGGCGCGAGGGGTTCGACAGCTTTCCCGAAATGCCAAACGTGTCGCCGCAAAACGTAGCGCTTCTGGGGCTTCGGTCTGTCGATCCGGAAGAACGGCTGGAGCTGCAAGCACGCGACTTCCGGCTTTACGACATGCGTGCCATTGATGAACGCGGCATTGCGGGTTGTTTGCAACCGTTCCTGGATGACGTGGCCGCTGCGAACGGGCTTTTGCATGTATCACTTGATGTGGATTTCCTGGACCCAGGCATCGCGCCCGCCGTTGGCACCACCGTCCCGGGCGGTGCCACCTTTCGAGAGGCCCATCTGGCGATGGAACTGATCAGCGAAAGCGGCCTGATGTCGAGCCTTGACCTCGTGGAACTAAACCCGATGCTCGACCGTCAGGGGGAAACAGCTGCGCTGATGATTGACTTGGTCACAAGCCTCTTTGGCAAACGCATCTTTGATCGACCCACCAGCGGGAGGGCAGACTTTTGAGCAAATCTTCATTGGAACCATCGCGGTTGGCCCTGGTGCCATTTGTTTCCGTTCAGCACATGATGGATCTTGTTCATCACGTGGGGTTGGAGACGGTCCTGCAAGAATTGGCAGACACCATCGAAGGTGATTTCCGCCGGTGGGACCTGTTTGACAAAACCCCCCGCGTGGCAAGCCATTCGGCAGAGGGTGTGATTGAACTGATGCCAACCTCCGACGGGGAGGTTTATGGCTTCAAATACGTGAATGGGCATCCCAAGAATACCAAAGACGGTCTGCAGACCGTTACCGCGTTTGGCTTGCTGGCTGATGTTGGCACGGGATACCCGGTATTATTGTCGGAAATGACAATTCTTACGGCCCTGCGCACTGCGGCGACAAGCGCCATGGTGGCAAAACATCTGGCCCCAGAGGGGGCCCGCACGATGGCGATGATCGGTAATGGCGCCCAGTCAGAATTTCAGGCTTTGGCCATGAAAGCGATCGTTGGTGTGGATACCGTACGATTGTGGGACATCGACCCCAAAGCGACGGAAAAGGCTGCACGCAATTTGCAAGGCCGGGTGAACGTGGTGCCGTGTTCGTCTGCCGAGGATGCGATTGAGGGGGCCGAGATCATCACCACCTGCACTGCGGACAAACAGTATGCCACGATCTTGACCGACAATATGGTTGGCAGCGGCGTGCATATCAACGCAATCGGTGGCGACTGCCCCGGCAAGACGGAACTGCACCGTGATATCCTTCTGCGATCCGAAGTCTTTGTGGAATATCCACCACAAACCCGCATTGAAGGTGAAATTCAGCAATTGCCTGACGATCACCCGGTGACAGAGATATGGCAGGTGATCCGAGGAGAGACGCCCGGGCGCACCTCTGCGCAGCAGATCACGCTGTTTGACGGTGTTGGTTTCGCGATAGAGGACTTCTCCGCCCTGCGTTGGGTCAAAAACCGGCTTGATGGCCCCGGATTTTTTATCGACCTCGACATGCTGGCGGATCCTGATGACCCCCGTGACCTGTTCGGCATGCTGCAACGGGCGGGTTAGCCGGACAAAAGGCTAACCCCACCTGCTAAGCCTCCGCTGAGCGCCAAGACCCAGTAGATCGGCCAGTGCCGCACCAGCAGCAGGAAGGCCGCAAGTGCGGCAAGCACTGCTACCAGCGGATCATGTGTGGTCAGGTCCGGCAGCCAAAGGACTGCCGGGCCAACGTCCGTGCGCGTGACAGTGCCGAAAAAGACGTGCAAAGCGAACCAAAGGGATAGGTTTAGGATCACACCCACCACGGCGGCTGTGATCGCCGCCAGCGCACCCTGCAGGCGCGGCATTTGTGATAGCCGGTCGATGTATGGCGCGCCTGCAAATATCCATAAAAAGCATGGGGTGAATGTAACCCAAAGCGTCACGAAGGCTGCGACTGCCGCAAAACCCAAACCGTTTTGCGCATATCCGGCCAGAAATCCCACAAACTGTGTTACAAGGATAAGCGGCCCGGGCGTGGTTTCCGCCAGACCCAGCCCGTCCATCATCTGCCCGGTGGTCAACCATCCTTTCAGGGTCACCGCATCCTGCGCCATGTAAGCCAGCACGGCATAGGCCCCGCCAAAGGTGACAACAGCAAGTTGCGAGAAAAAGAGCGCAATTTCGGTCAGGATGGACCCGGGCATAAGCAGGTCAATGCACGCCACAGGCACCCACCAAATTATCAGCCACAATATCACTGTGCGCAGGGTCCATGAAAACGGGACCGAAGTTGGTTTTGCGTCCACAAAATCGCCAGTTTCTGCGGATAAGGCGCCGATCAATCCGGCGGCCAGGACGATGGCCGGGAAGGGTATCGAGAAAAAGAATATCCCCGCAAAGGCCAATACCGCCAGCACCCAGTGCAGTTGTCGTTTCAGCGCGCGGCGCGATACTTTCAGCAACGCTTCCACTACAATGACTACAACCGTGGCTTTTATGCCCAGAAAGATTGCGGCAACCAACGGTAGCTTGCCAAAGGCTACGTAGACGGTGGCCAGCGCCATAACGACAAGCGAGCCAGGCAGCACAAACAAGAGCCCGGCAATGAGCCCGCCAATCGTTCCATGCAGCCGCCATCCAGCATAAGTAGCAAGCTGCATCGCCTCTGGCCCGGGCAGTAGCATGCAAAACGACAGGGCGTTCAAAAACTGTCGCTCGGACAGCCAATTTTGGCGATCCACCACTTCTCGGTGCATCAGGGCGATTTGCGCAGCAGGCCCGCCAAAGCTGAGTGCGCCTATACGTGCCCATGTCTTGGTGGCTTGTTTCAGCGTCGGCGCGTCATGCATGTATTTGGGCCTTTGGTGGCTGGCTGGCGGTGTCCTGTGCCCAACGATAAATGGTGTCGAAGAGCGAAAGGGCGGCGTCCATCAGTTGCAAGTCCTCGGTGTGTTGCAAAGCGAGGCCCACCAACACAGCGTTTAGCCCAGCGGTTTCAGCATCAGATGATCTGGTACGCAGTAAGCCAGCCATTTTGTCCAGTGCCGGAAGTGTTAGTGAGAACTGATCGATGAGGTCCTCAAACCCGGTTTGATTTATGGTTTGGGCGGCGAAATTTTGGGCTACCAAATCTACCTGATCGGGTTCCACAAACATAAACTCCGCAGTGCGGCAGATGAACCGCTTGACCACCCAGATTGCAGCGAGTGTGTTCGGGTTGGGTCGGTGGCCGGTCACCCAAAGCTGGGCGCTTTCAAGATCGGTGGCCGCGATCAACGGCATTCCTGATTGCTTCCACGCAGAAACGCCACCGACCAAAAAGCCAGCCTCAACACCCCGGTTACGGAGCCGTGCCGCAGCACCCTGGCTAAGCTTCAGGCCTTTTTGACAAACCACCACCACTTCGCCGTGCACGGGTGCATCAGAGATTTGATCGTGGCTAATCCGTGTTGCGGTCGGGATTACGCGTGGATCTTCGGCGAAGTCTTGCGCCAAACAGACATCCAGCAATTGCGGGCAATCCGGTCGGCCTAAAAGGGAAAGAAGGTGATTGGGGTCAAAGGCGTGTGGTGCAAACATAAGCGCATCCTCCGGTAAAACGGTTTCATGGATGCGATGCTTGGGCCGAGGCCTGATGGGGTGATCGCAACCCCGAACATAGACGTACCGCTGAGACACCGGGTTGGTCAAGCCAGTTGACGATAAGGGCGGTCAATCTAGCTAAACTGTCAGTAGACGAAGGAGATCGCCCATGCGCTGGTTCGCTGTAGTTCTGATGACGCTGATGTTTGCCGTTCCCGTGAAGGCACAACAAGGTGACATTGAAGGCGTGATTTCCAGCCAGATCGAAAGCTTTCAGCGTGACGATTTTGAAACGGCGTTTACGCATGCGGCTCCAAATATCGTGGCACTTTTCCAGACACCGCAGCGCTTTGCGCAAATGGTTGTAAACGGCTATCCAATGGTACATCGCCCAACCAAGGTAGAATTTCAGGATCTGGTCCAAAGAGGTGGCGCGCTCTACCAACGGGTTTTGTTGCGCGACCGGACAGGCGCCTACTTCCAGGCGGAGTATTCCATGGTCAAAGTTGCCGGTGTTTGGAAAATTGCCGGTGTTCAGATCGTCCGGGCACCCGGTGTCGGTGCCTGAAACGCCGCGTATCCACGCCTGATAAATTCGCCTCTCACTTTTGAAATACCCTTCGATCCGTTGCGCGATAGGCCTGCCCAGCGTGCGCGCGGCTGATGGTGGCTTAATGCATCACTGATACCTCCCTCCGCCATCTTTCGGGCGGTTTATGCCCTGTCGCATCATAAGAGGAATTGGGATGAACAAAGCCATTACAGATGGAATTCAGTTGATGCCGCCGCCCTTCTCAGCTGGGTTGACGGTTTGGTCTCGGGAAAACGGCACGCCGGGGTCGGATACGTATGACGGGGCCGCCGACGCCCTGTTGATCGCTGCAGATGCTGATTTCAGCGGATGTTTGGAACTCAACAAGACAGAGTCGACCCAAAAGCTTCGCTACAAAGGGGAGACCCCGATGTTGCCGGGCTGCTACTGGCAAATTCGCGCACGGGTAAAGGCCATCAGCGGGCCGTTGCCGAGCGTCCGGATCGCGGCTTGGGCTGGGGCGTCTGGCGGCGGTCATGTGAACGGCGTGGTTGAGACAGGGCCAAGCGTTGCGCTGGCAAACTACGGCGAAGTGGTTGAGGTCACGGCGATCGTTGGGTCCGGTGGCCGTAACGGCGTGGACATGGTCTGGGGGCTGGACGCAATCTTCGGCCACTTCGGCATCGATCTTACCGGGCCAAACGGCGGGGTTGTGCGGGTCGACGACATTATCATTGAGGATGTCAGCAGCATTTACACCCGCACCATGATCGACGTCATCAACGTGACAGACTTTGGCGCAGTGGGCGACGGCAGCACCGACAACGTTGCGGCGTTTGAGGCCGCGGATGCGGCGGCGAACGGTGAAACCGTGCTGGTGCCAGAGGGTGTATTTCATCTCAATTCCACGTTGACGATGAATTCCCGTATCCGGTTTCAGGGCACCATCACGATGCCCGCAAGTGCCCGGCTGCAGCTTGTACAAAACTTCGATTTCCCGACGTATTTTGAGGCCTTTGGCGATGAGCAGCTTGCCTTTGAAAAGGCGATCCAGGCGCTGTTCAATTTCTCTGACCATGACTCGCTGGATCTGAAGGGCCGGTCGGTGGAATTAACCCGGCCTGTGGACGTGCACGGTGCCATTGGCAACATCAACAGCTTCAGCATCCGCCGTGTCATTCGCAATGGACGACTTGCAGCCAGCAGCTCCAGTGATTGGAACGACGATGTGGTGTCACGCTCTGCGAACTATGACGCAGGCAATGCCTACAAGTTAACCAACATCAGCAACGCTGGTGGGATCAAGAAGGGCTCGCTTGTCACCGGCCCTGCGGGCGTAGGTCGCGAGGTTTATGTCCGCAGCGTCAATGCCTCCTCCGGAGAGGTGACGTTGTCCCAACCGCTGTGGGGTGCGCCGTCGTCGCAAACCTACACGTTCACTCGGTTTAAGTATCTGCTCGATTTTCAGGGCTTCTCATCGCTCAGCCGGTTTGTGTTGGAAAGCATGGAATTTGCCTGCAACGGACGGTCTTCGGCCATCCTGTTGGCTAACAGCGGGCTGATATTTCATGTGAAAGACTGTTTTTTCACCACGCCTAAAGATCGCGGATTAACCAGTGCCGGCAGTGGCTGTGCTGGCCTACTCCTAGACCGCAACCAATGGCTGTCCAACGAACAGTCCCTTGCGGTCAGCCAGCGGAAATCCATCGGGTTCAACGTGAATGCCAACGACGCCAAGGTGCGCAACAACCGTGCCATTCGATGGTTGCACTGGGGGGTTCTAGGCGGCGCTGGGAACATCATTACCGGCAACCACTTCTTCCAGGATGATCCAACCGGCGGGGGTATCCGGTCGGCGGGTCTGGTGATTGCGGAAAATAGCCCGAAAACGTTGATCGTGGGCAACTACGTGGACCAGTGTTTCATCGACTGGACCAACGAATATGATGCAACACCTTCGATTACCTCTGGGTTTTCGTTTTCGGCCATGACGATTACGGGCAACCACTTCACCTCATCCGCGTCAGTCGATTGGTTCCGTTGGATATCAATCAAGCCATATGGCACCGGGCACTTCCTGAACGGGGTCACAATTTCCCACAACGTGTTCAAAGCCATCAATGGCCCGGCGCTGGAACGGGCGGAAGGTGTGGACGACAGCATTGCACCGCTTTTGCCCAACAAGTTCCGGAACGTCAGCGTCGTTGGTAATACATTCCTGAACGTGTCCAACCCGTTCATTAATCCAGTGTCAATCGGGGTGGAGCGGACGACGGTTTCCAACAACTGGCGGACGAACATCCGCAAGTACCTCCCTTTTGAAGGAGACGCACGTTACGTCACCGCCGTGCAGCCTGAAGGGCAAATTACCACAGGATCGGGCCAAGCATTTGATGGCATGCCATACGCCGACGGCGCTTCAACCGGCGACGGCGAAAGCTTCGACATAAGGTGGAGCCAGTCGGTGAAAGGCAAAGTGCGTGCTACAGTGCGCTGCGACGACACGATCTGACGAGCTCATCATATCAGTGGAAAAGCCCGGACAAATGTACCGGGCTTTTTATTATTCGAGCGGCCCGTCAGGTGGTTGAATTATTCGGGCCTAACGATAGCGTCTGGGGTGAAGTTCAGGCGGAAGGAAACGCAGATGTATATTGCAATGAACCGGTTTCGGGTCCGGGATGAGAACGCACAGGCGTTTGAGGATATGTGGCTTGGACGTGAAAGCAAGTTGGCTGAGAATCCCGGCTTCGTGGAATTTCATATGCTGCGCGGGCCAGAGGATAACGGTCTGGTCTTGTATGCCTCGCACACGGTTTGGGAGTCTGAGCAGGCCTTTTTAGACTGGACCCGAAGCCAGTCGTTTCGCGATGCACATGCAAAGGCCGGAGGCACGAAAAAGCTGCATGAAGGTCACCCGAACTTCGAAGGTTTTACAGCGATCCAACATCTGGCTGGGTAGCCGAAGTCTTTGAAAGACTTCGGTCCGCTTTCTTTCAAAGAAAGCGGTTCACCTAATACGCCGGATCTGGGCTCGATTGCAAAAAATAACAATCTGGCCGCAGTTTTCCACTGCTTGAAATCCTCGGCGATCAACTTCTTCCTTGAAACGAGCCATTCCGACGAACCGTTCAATATCGCGGGACTTCCGCCGAATCACTGCGCCCTGAAGCACCGCTTTAGAGCTAAAGAGGTCTGCAAGCCAACGTTCCAGTGATAGAGGTTTGTCGTTACTCCACATGCCCAAACGATGGGCCAACGCGGTTAACGGGCGGTAAATAGACCGGCGCGATCTACTTTCGCTTTCGCTTCACGTTCCCACCTCGCTGCCCGGCGCGGCCAGCCGTGCTGCGTCCAGCCGTTTTTACTGCGTTTTCTGCAGCTGCTTCGACCGCAGATTGTCGCGCAAGCGGATCATCGGCCACAGCCAGGTCCACTGCCTCAAGCCGTTTGATTTCGTCACGCAGTCGCGCGGCCTCTTCGAATTCCAGGTTCTCTGCGGCTTGCAGCATTTCCTTTCGCAGCCCTTCAAGGTGCGCTTGCAGGTTGTCGCCGACCTTTTCCACCTGGGCAGTGACCCGGTTCATATCCGTGTCGCCCTGATAGAGACCGGACAAAACGTCTTCGACGTTCTTGCGCACAGTAGCGGGCGTGATGTCGTGCTCTTCGTTGTACGCCATCTGCTTTTCACGCCGCCGGTTGGTTTCCCCCAGCGCGCGTTCCATCGACCCGGTGATCTTATCGGCGTACATGATGACCCGGCCATCGGCATTCCGTGCCGCCCGACCTATGGTTTGCACCAGCGAAGTCTCCGACCGTAAGAAACCCTCTTTATCGGCATCAAGAATCGCTACCAATTGGCATTCCGGGATGTCCAGCCCTTCACGTAGCAGGTTGATCCCCACCAGCACGTCAAAGGCGCCAAGGCGGAGATCGCGCAGGATCTCTATCCGTTCCAACGTATCGATGTCAGAGTGCATGTAGCGGACGCGCACACCGTTTTCGTGCAGATATTCCGTCAGGTCTTCGGCCATGCGCTTGGTAAGTGTTGTGACCAGAACGCGCCCGTCATTGGCGGCCACATGCTTGATCTCATCCAGCAGATCGTCGACCTGGGTTTCAACCGGACGGATTTCCACCGGCGGGTCCAAAAGCCCGGTGGGCCGGATCACTTGTTCTGCAAAGACGCCGCCGGATTGTTCCATCTCCCAGTTTTGCGGGGTGGCGGACACAAACACCGACTGGGGCCGCATTGCGTCCCATTCTTCAAACTTGAGCGGACGGTTGTCCATGCAACTTGGCAGACGGAACCCGTGTTCAGCGAGCGTGAACTTACGCCGATAGTCCCCGCGATACATGCCACCGATCTGTGGCACCGACACATGGCTTTCGTCGGCAAAAACAATTGCATTGTCAGGGATGTACTCAAACAATGTGGGCGGCGGTTCACCCGGCGCGCGGCCTGTCAGATATCGAGAGTAATTCTCAATGCCGTTGCAAACCCCCGTCGCCTCCAGCATCTCCAGGTCGAAATTTGTTCGCTGCTCCAGGCGTTGCGCTTCCAACAATTTGCCGTCATCGACAAGTTGCTTCAGGCGAACGGCCAATTCCTCTTTTATGCCCTTGATCGCCTGGTTCATCGTGGGGCGAGGCGTCACGTAGTGGGAGTTGGCGTAGATGCGGACCTTTTCCATCTCGCCGGTGCGTTGGCCGGTCAGAGTGTCGAACTCAGTGATGCTTTCCAACTCTTCGCCGAAAAAGGAAAAGCGCCATCCGCGATCTTCCAGGTGGGCGGGCCAGACCTCCAGGCTGTCGCCGCGCACGCGGAAAGATCCGCGTTGGAACGCCTGGTCATTGCGGCGGTACTGTTGGGCCACCAGATTGGCCATCACGCCGCGCTGATCGTATTCGTCGCCCGACCGCAACTCTTGTGTCATGGCAGAGTAAGTTTCTACCGAGCCGATGCCGTAGATACAGGAAACTGAGGCGACAATGATCACGTCGTCGCGTTCCAAGAGCGCCCGCGTGGCGGAGTGCCGCATCCGGTCGATCTGTTCGTTGATCTGCGATTCTTTTTCTATGTAGGTGTCTGACCGCGCAACGTATGCTTCTGGTTGATAGTAGTCATAGTAGCTCACAAAGTATTCGACTGCGTTTTCGGGAAAAAACGACTTAAATTCACCATAGAGCTGGGCCGCGAGCGTCTTGTTGGGGGCCAGAATGATCGCCGGGCGCTGGGTCGCCTCTATCACTTTGGCCATGGTGAAGGTCTTGCCGGTCCCCGTCGCGCCAAGCAGCACTTGGGATTGGTCGCCGGTGGTGATTCCTTCGACCAGATCCGCGATCGCAGTTGGCTGATCCCCGGCCGGTTGAAATTCCGTATGCATAACAAGGGACTGGCCGCCTTCCAGCTTTTCCAGATTGTCTGGATTTGGGGTTTCTACCACCGCTGTTGTCATGAACCTGTACCTTTCTTGGCCGTTGTATTGTGTGGTCTTGGCGGGTTTGTTCAAGGGGGGCGGCTCTGTCTGATGACATAAAGTGGCAGTAGATTAATTTTGCGACCAATCTAAGGTTGAGGAATCTGAAGAAAATCAACTTTTTTGAGAACTTTACAATTGTAAGTGACAATTTTTCGCGTCATAGTAGAACTGCAAGCAGCAAGACTGGCTGCCGGTTGGACACGTATCACCCACCCCACCCCTCGCTCCCACGTGTTTGATCGGCAGCCTACTGCTGAGCCGATCCTCAGCCTTCGGGAATACATAGTTTGCTCTGCTGCTGTTTTTGCGGCAACGTGCGGCTAACCATTTGGATAGGGGTCCACACGAATGTTTTTCTACCGTCTTTTGAGCGCGGTTGTCCTGTCGCTTGCTCTGGCGACTGGTGTTCTTGCCCAAACCATGCCGTTGAACACCACTGCATCGCAACCGGACGAAACGACCCAAACGCTACCTGATCCGCTGACCCCAGAAGCGATTGATGCGCTGGTGTCGCGCATGTCTGACACTGAGGTTCGTTCGCTGCTTTTGGAACAGTTGAATAGCAATGCTGAAACAGAACAAACGACCGAAGCGCAACCAAACGTTTTTGAATATTTCGGCCGCGTTGCCGGTGCCGCAGTAGGAGCAGTAACAGAGGCGTTTCAAAGGCTTCCGATATTGTGGTCAAGCCAACGCGACAGTTTTCGCAATTTTCAGCAATCACAGGGATGGGACGGTGTAGGAAAGTTCATTGGCATTATCGCACTGGCAATTGTTGCCGGTTTTGTCGTGGAAACCATTGTGAACCGTTTGACGGCAAGGCGGTTCACAGCGCGGCTTAGTGAGGTGCAGCCGGAAACGCTTCGCGATCAACTTCGGTTTCTCTTCTTTCGGTTGATGGTCGACATATTGGGTCTGATCGCTTTCTTCATGGTGAGCCGCCAGATCATTCATAATTTGATGCCTGAAAGCGTTTTGCCACTGGCACAGATAATCATGATCAACATGGTGGTCGTCCCCCGCGTTGTACTGGCTTTTCTTAAGTTCATTCTGGCCCCCTACAAACCAGAATTCCGCATCGTACACACCGACAACGTCAGTGCGAAACGTCTCTACATGCAGCAGGCCGCATTGTTTGTGTTCATGGGCTTCACGATTGCAATTGTGAATTTCAACGACCTGAACGGTGTGCCGATGGGAACATCCCGCCTTGGGTTCTGGCTCAACTTGATTGTACACGCCTCAATCGTTTGGATCGCCTGGCGAAATTGGAATGGCTTGGCGATGATGGCGCTCGGCAATGACCCGGACGTGACCCCGTTGGAGGCACGAATAGCTCATTTGTACCCGCCGTTTTTGATGGTCCTTTCGGTGGTCATGTGGATTGTCGTAAACATCATGGTCGGGTTCAAGCAATTTGAGCTTTTGCAGCAATCGCCCCACTACATTACGATTTTCATTCTTGGGTCAGGGCCGTTTTTCGACACCGTTATCCGGGGGTTGGTACGCCATTTGACCCCGCCGATGAAAGGCGAAGGGGTTGTGGCAGAACGCGCCTATTTCGCCACAAAACGCAGCTACATTCGTATCGGTCGGGTGTTGGTTTTCGGTTGGTTGATTCTGGAAGTGGCAGAGATCTGGGGCATCCAGTTCCAGAACATCGCAGCTGCTGGCATCGGTGCGCAGTTTGCGGCAGCGATTTTCGAAGTCGCCTTCATTTTCGCGGCTGGATATCTGGCATGGGAGGTCGCATCACTTTGGGTCAACCGCAAACTAGCGGCAGAACAAACGGCGCTTGGCTTTGACCTTACAGCGGATGAGCCGGGTGGCGGCGAAGGCGGCGGCATCGGCGGATCACGTTTGTCGACGGTGTTACCGCTGACACTGTCGGTGATGAAAGGCGCGATCCTGATCATCTTTACACTTCTGGCGCTTGGCAACATGGGGCTCGACATCACACCGCTTCTGGCTGGTGCTGGTATTATCGGCCTGGCCATCGGTTTTGGCGCGCAAAAGCTGGTTGCCGACATTGTGTCCGGTATATTCTTCCTGATCGATGACGCGTTCAGAACAGGGGAGTATGTGGAGGTGCAGGGCACCATGGGCACGGTCGAACACATCTCTATCCGGTCCATGCAATTGCGCCACCACAGAGGCCCGGTTCACACAATCCCGTACGGAGAGATCCCGCAGTTGACGAACTATTCCCGTGACTGGGTGATCATGAAACTGAAGTTCACTGTTCCCTTCGATACTGACCCGAACCAGGTGAAAAAGATCTTCAAGAAGATCGGTAACACAATGATCGAGGAAGAAGCGTGGAAAGATGATTTCCTGGCTCCTTTCAAATCGCAGGGCGTGTTCGATTTTGACGATGTGGGCATGATCATGCGCGGTAAATTCATGGCCAAGCCGGGCAAGCAATTCATGGCACGCAAAGAAATCTACAACCGCGTTAAGGCAGAGTTTGAAGCCGCAGGGATTGAATTTGCCCGCCGCGAGGTTCGTGTGGCGATACCGGGTCTGGATAAGCAGGACGAACTGACGGAAGAACAAGAAGCCGCCGTTTCTGCCGCCGCGGGCCAAGTGGCCAGCCAAATGCAGCAGGAAGAAGACGCCGTGACTAAAAAGCCCTAGCTGTCAAACCCATGACATGCACCCCGGCCTTAAGCCGGGGTCCTATCGAAAAGTTATGCTGTGCGGCGCGCGCGTCGTCGTCAGTGTCGCGGCGTAGCAATGCAACTGCGTTTGTTCAGCTTGGCCAGGCGCTCATCAATTTCAGGGAAGAACTCCAGTCCTGTGACCTTTTCTACCGCGTCAACGCTGACCCGCCACGTGTCCAGGTAGTCGTCGTTGTCGGGCCAGTCGTCGTCCAGATCGCGATGATCCACGTTGGACATCGCAAAAGCAAACATACGGCCGGAATCGCGGAAATAGACGATTTTGAAAAGCCCGGCCGGAACCGCCACGCCTTTTTCGCAATCGTTCTTGGCTGCGCCATCTTTGGCCCCGCATATCGCCGGGCGTGCCAAATCCTGCGCACCTGCCAGCGTGACCTTGTGGCGGCAATGTTGCCCGCTGGCAGGGATCACAATCCGCTTGCCTTCCGGGTCCACCGGAATGGGGCCGGTGATCACCATCATGTCGCGGCCAGACAGCGCCAAGTGCTGGATGTTGTCTTCCAGAAAACGCCAATAGCTGCGGTTAAATCCGATGCCGATCTGCGGCACTGCGTTCGCAAAAGTGAAGGTCTGCTTCATCCAGTCGAGGTTGGATTTGAAATCAGCAGACGCTGCCAGATGCCCCCGGTCAAAACCGGACTTGGTGTAGTCACTGTCAACGGCTTTGTATCCATCCACCTTATCCTCGGGCTTGAACTTGATGGATGGCCGCTCATTATCACCGCAGGCGATAGACCGGTTCAGACGCTCTACCACCCAGATCGGTGCTTTGTCGGCACTGGAATGGGCCCAGCAAAAACGGTCATGGCAGTCGTGGGAAAGGGTGTCGTCTTGCCATTGTTCCACGTGCAAAAGCGGTTCTCCGATCTCTTCTGACACCACCGATTTGATGTCAAAACTCTCGATTTCGGGGCAGGGTTCACCGTCGCTGCTGTGCCCGGCGGCGAGACCAGGCAACAGCATCAGCGCCAATGTTGCTGCATAGGTGCGCGGGGTCATTCGCCGACCTCAGGCGACGGATCTTCAGCCGGTGTCAGGGCGTCTGATTCCTGCTGCAAATCGGCCAGCTCCTGCTTTTTCCTTTTGATCTCCGCCTGGATATTTGCCTTCTTTTTGGCGTCAGTTTCAGGCGATTGCGCGTCTATGCCATTGTTGGACACAACCTTGCCGGCCAAATAACCTGTGCCGGACAGGCCGATCAGCACCAGCACATTGTTGGGAATATCGACCATTTGCCCCGCCTCGATCGACAGCATCAAAAAGATGCCTGCCACCACGAACGTGAAGATCAGGAACTGGAACCGCGCGAGCGATGCCTTGGGCGCGCCGTTTTCACCACGAATATCTTCCGGTTCTGTAATGATGCCAGTCAGCGGGATCGAACCCGTCCCAATTTGGTACAAAACCGCGGCCGCAAACAGTACGACGATGGATCCAAACGCGATAAACCCAATGACGGCGATGTCATGGGCCTGGGTGCCTTTGGCAACAAAGAAACCCGCAAGGGCGAAAATTATGGCAACGGTGCCAATGACAAAGAAAATCGGAAAATACCGTCTCAAATCATTCATTTCAAAATTCCTCCAAGATAGCGGCGTAAGATCTTGCCGACGACAAAACTGGATTGTGCGCCGAACAAAAGCAGCAGGATTTCGACTGGGACGTCAGGCATGGATGGGCTTTTGCCGTCCATGCGCAACTGGTCGTTGGTCAAGGTCATGCTGGTGATGGTGTAGTGCAGGGCCACGCCAAACGTAGCAAACAACAGGACAACTCTTTCAGGGTCAGGTCTGGAAGAGCCGGTACGGCCCAACAGGCCCTTTGACCGGATCGCTCCCTTTAGAACTCCGGAAATTACGAACAGCGCCATAACGGCCAGCCAGGCCATTAGCGCCCATTCAAGTATATATGTCAGGGTTGCAACCAATCCGGCCCCACCCTCACCAATTGTTTAACCTATGGTGGAACTTTAGGCTCTCGACCGAGAATTTGCAAAGTTTTTTAAAAAGACCGGGGGGCAAACCCCCCGGTTGGAAGAGAGACGCCGCACCAAAAGTGCGACGCAGAAGCCGCATAGGGGGAAGGGGAGTGTGCGGCCTCTGTCTACCAAACGTGTCGCAATAAATTTGGTTCCAAACAGATTAAAAAAAAATCAGAAGTCGCGATGTTCGGGCTGAAAGTCCTGGGGCTCAAACCGCACAGATACCGCGTGGAAACCCGGATCGTCGCGGGTTTCGACCTCTCCGCCAAGTTGCGTGGCAAACGCCCCGATCAGACGCCTGCCAAGCCCGGTGCTTTCCGGTAGGTCCCCAGTGGCATCTGATACAGTGTTTTCCACCAACAGGACTGCGTCACCTTCGTCGGTGACGCGGAATTCGATATTAAGTGTAGCCTGCTCCCCTTCTGCTGCGCCTGCGTGTTTCAGCGCATTGGCCACAAGTTCTGAAAACAGAAGGCTCAGCGGCACGGTTTGATCGGGGTAGAGCACAACCTCATCAAACGAAGACGTCAGGTCTAGCGTTGCTTTGCGCGCGGCAGAGGCGACCGTGTTGGCCAGCAAGTCTTCCAGCATCCGACCGGCATTAATTTTGCCCTGCTCTTCGATTTCATGCAGATTGCGGTGAATCAGGGCCAACCCGATAATACGGTCCTGCAGGCGCGTTAGGATACGTTTTGTTTCCGGACCCTCTGCCTCTCTAATCTGCATATTCATGATCGAACTGATCAGTTGCAGGTTGTTTTTCACCCTGTGGTGGACCTCTTTCAGCAGCACCGATTTTTGTGCGACCGACCGTTCCAGTTGCTTTTCATCGCGCAAAACGGCGCGGGCCATTTCCAGGAATTGGTCGTGTAGTTGTTGAAATTCGAAGGGCGCTGAGTTTGGTAAATCCACGCTGATCAGGCGACGCTGGCGGCCAAAATAGCGCATCTCCGCATTCAGATGACGCAGGTGTCGCAGCACCAGCCGGTGCAGCGCAAAATACGCCACCACCAAAGACGCCAACCACATCAGCACCGGAAAGATGGCCGACGGAATGAAAGAGATCGTCCCCCGTTCCGCAGGCCAAATTGCCAATGCATAGATGTTGTCCCGTAAGATCGGCGAAACCACATAGCGATAGTGGGAGTTGTTTGCCGCCGTTTTCATAACCGCCTGCTTTTCATGGGCGATGAGGCTGGTCAGACCGCCGGTCTTGGGCAGGTGCGCCTCCAGTTTTCCGCTGGTTGAGGCATCCGACAATATATCACCGTTTTGACTGAACACGATGACATCAATCGGTTTAATGGTCATGTCAGGGTCGACGGGTGCGTTCAGTTCGCTGCTGGGGATAGACACGACAGCATACCCTTGCCACATGCCATCGTCCGAAAACACGGGCGAGGCCACTACCAGCGTGGCATTGGTTGAGATGTCAGATGCGCCTTGAAAAACCACCTGGGGGCGTTGTTCTTCGCTAAGCGCCTGCCAAATGGCGGTTTTGCTGATGTCTTGCAGACGGCCAGTCGAGCTACACGGAACAAACCCGTTGACCGTAATATAGGCTGCGCTGGTGTATTCTGGATGGCGGCTTTGAAACCCGACCAATTGCTGGGTGCAAGTCTGCACGTTCCAATTGGCGGTTTTCAGCATCTCCAGCAACGCGTCCGTGGCGCCGAAGGCGCGCTGGATCAGTTCCCGTTGGGGCAAGGCGGCCTCGCTCGTCAGCGCCACGTAAGTTGCGTCCAATTGTTCGTTGGCAAGCTGAGTTGCAGACCGGGTCTGGTAAATCGCAATTAGCCCAATAGGCAACAAAGCAACTGTCAGAAACAGCGCAATCTGCGGCCCCACGGCGCGGATGCCAGCCAGGGCGGTCGCGATACCAGTTTGTTCAGGGACCATAGGCCGGGTTAGCTCAACGAATGTGCTCTTTGGGCGACGATGCCAAGCGTTGCTTGGTCGGTCAACTCCATCGCGTCAGCGTCGTTGATGCCCAGCATTTCCGCCAGGCGGGCCCGTGCCCGATTTGTGCGGCTTTTCACGGTGCCCACGGCTATCCCGATGGTTTCCGCCGCCGACTCGTAGGTCTCTCCAAGGGCGCCCACCAGAAATAGCGCTTCGCGTTGCTCTGCTGGCAAGGTATTAAATGCCCGTTCAAAGTCAGCGAGGTTCAATCGCCCATCATGGGCAGGTTTTTCAGATAGCTGGCCTGCAAATGTACCGTCGCTGTCTGCCACCTCACGCCGCTTTTTGCGGAAGTCAGAATAGTAGGTATTGCGTAGGATCGTAAACAGCCAGGACCGCATGTTCGATCCGGTCTTGAAGGTTTCGATCTTGGTCCACGCCTTTACGATTGTGTCCTGCACCATGTCATCTGCATTGGCGGAATTGCGCGTCAAACCCAATGCGAACGCCCTTAGGGCGGGGATATGGTCTACCAATTCGTCGCGCGGGTCTTTGGTCATTTTTCGGCGTCACGGCTCCTGTCGTCGTCAGACTGTTCAGACGCGCGCAATTGATCCAACAGATCTTTGAACCGGTCAGGCAGGTCCTCTGACAAAGTACGCTCAAAGACACGTCGCAGGTTGGCGTCAACCTCGCTATCGCTGCTGTTGTGCGTGTCGTTTGTCAAAGCGTTGTCCGTGTTTGGGCGGGCGTTCGCACCGCAGATTAATTAACCTCTTCAGGGAACCAAACGCAGAAGTCGGCGTTTGGTTCCCGAAGACACACAAAATAATCGTGTTGCGCCCACACGCAACTCGGCAGAAAAGATCGCTATGACCAATACATCTTACCGAACTGACGAAGTTGCCG
>JBCCET010000019.1:0-52784 GCA_039030095.1 Pseudomonadota bacterium
CTCGGACCGCAGCGCGGTGCCAGGGAATGAACAAAAGCAGCGCCAATTCAAAGGCAATGATCCCACCGGAAATCGGCGTCGGCAAACCGAATTCCATCGCTGAATAGGCTCGTGCCAACGCCCCAAATGCAGTGGTGCAAAACACGATAGCAAGAACTGCGTCAGCACTGTCCATGTTCCGGACGATCCAAATTGCTAAGAGAAACGTCATGATTGAACGGGCACCGTAAAATCGCAGTTGGCTGTCCAACATCGGAGTGACTTGGTCCGGCGGGACAAAGCGAGCGGCGCCGAGGATCAGGGTCATCATCCCCAAGGCCAAAGGCAGAAACGCAACGAGCAAGAGGGAAAACTGGAAAGAGCGGCGCATCGCGAAATCTCATCTGATCACTGTATAGATTAATATGATCAATGATCAATTTGTGTCAACGGACTTTTTCTGATTGAAATGGAACATGGCAAATCGGGACACATACCATCACGGGGCCTTGCCCCAGGCCCTCATCCGGGAAGGGGCGGGATTATTGGCGGAAAAAGGCCTCGCCAGTTTCAGTATGCGGGAGGTCGCACGCCGGGCAGGAGTGGCTGTGGCGGCCCCTTCGCATCACTTCGGAAGCGCGAGAGGCTTGCTAACTGGCATCGCCACAGATGGGTTTGCGCAGCTCGCGGAAAGGATGGCAACAACCGCCGGAAGTCCTGAAGACCGGGCATCAGCGATGTGCCGTGCATATGTGGCTTTTGCTAAAGAGTGCCCGGGGCATGCGGCAGTCATGTTTCAATTGGGCCTGCTTAATCAGGAAGACCCGGCCTTTATACAACAATCGTCTAGAGCGTTCGCTCAACTAAGCGCAACGCTTGCAAAGGCTGCTCCCGCTAATGCCGCGAAGCTCAGCCAAGCAACAAGAACGCTCTGGTCGGCAGTGCACGGGCTTGTTGCACTCAAAATGCTCACGCCCAAGGAGGCCGATGAAATTATCAGTTTCGCCGTGCGCGCGGTCGTTTCAGAACTCCGACGCGACTCAACATAAGACTGGGCTTAGACCGCCGAATATTAACCGGATTTTCCATCACCAGTTTCACAGGTTACAATCGTTAGCTGCGAAAATTAGGCCGCCGCACGCACCGCCTGAGAAATGTCACCCACCACGCGTTTCAAAAGCGCCTCATCTTCGCATTCACCCATCACGCGGATCAGGGGTTCTGTGCCTGATTTTCGGATAAGCAATCGTCCGATGTTGCCCATGGCTGCTTCGCCGTCGGCGATGGCCTCTTGGACGGCTGTGGCGGCGAGTGTCGTGTCTGCCTCCACCACTTCAATGTTTTCAAGTACTTGCGGGTACGGCTCGAACACCTTGGACATGGCGCTGGCCGGTTTGTTTTCGCGGACCATGGCGCCCAGAAATTGCAGACCCGCGATCAGACCGTCGCCGGTGGTGACGTAATCGCTCATCACGATGTGGCCGGATTGCTCACCGCCGAGATTGTAATTTCCTTTGCGCATCGCCTCCACCACATAGCGGTCACCGACGCCGGTGCGCAGCATCGACATACCGTTGCCCGACAAATGTTTTTCCAGACCCATGTTAGACATGACCGTGGCAACCAAAGTGTTGTGCGCCAAACGCCCTTCTTTTGCCCAGCGCCCGGCGATCAGACCCATAATCTGGTCGCCGTCTGCAACTTTTCCGTTTTCGTCGATCAGCATGACCCGGTCGGCGTCCCCGTCCAAGCATATGCCCACATCTGCACCTTGGGCCACCACCGCCTGGGCCGCCGTTTCAGGGTGGGTAGACCCGCAGCCTGCGTTGATGTTGTAGCCGTTGGGATTGACGCCGATAGGGATCACTTCTGCCCCCAATTCCCACAGCACAATCGGCGCGGCCTTGTAGGCAGCGCCATTTGCACAATCGACAACAACTTTCAGACCATCCAAAAGCCGCTGACGGGGAAATGCGGTTTTTGCGAATTCGATGTATCGGCCCAGCGCGTCGTCGATCCGCTTGGCGGCGCCGATGTTTTCAGGGCGGGCGAGGTCGTAGTCCTCGCTAAAAACCATTGCCTCAATCTCGCGCTCCGCTTCGTCAGAAAGCTTGTAGCCGTCGGGGTCGAAAAACTTGATCCCATTGTCGTTGTAAGGATTGTGAGAGGCAGAAATCATGACGCCCACATCGGCGCGCATGGACCGGGTCAAAACACCAACGGCGGGTGTTGGCGTCGGACCAAGCAACAGGACAGACATGCCGGTGGAGGCAAAACCGGCGGTCATCGCATATTCTAACATATAAGACGACCGGCGCGTGTCTTTGCCGATCACAACCCGGTGCTCTTTCTGGTCCCGGCGAAAATACCGCCCGGCGGCAGCGGCGAGTTTCATCGCCATATCTGCGGTCATCGGATAAGTGTTGGCCCGCCCCCGAACACCATCGGTGCCAAAAAGCTTGCGTGTTTTTTGCGTATCGCTCATATCCATCCCCCGTCCCATCCCATGTGCGTGGCCTGCCAAAGCGCCACCGCCTGTCGTGTCTCAACAACATCATGCACACGTAGAATCTGCACACCCTGGGCAAGTGCTGCAAGCCCCAGGGCTATGGATCCGGGTGCCCGGGTGGCGGCATCTTGCGCACCACCGATCACGCCAATGAAACCTTTTCGGCTGACGCCCAGCAAAATGGGACAGCCCAGACCATGAAAAAGGCTGATCCCACGCACGAGCGTCAGATTGTGTTGGATGGTTTTGCCAAAGCCGATACCGGGGTCGACGATGATCCGATCGCGCGGCACGCCCGCAGCCTCTGCTGCCGCTACGCGTGCCTCAAGGTAGTCGTAGACATCCAGAAGCACGTCGTCATAGCGTGGGTCGGCCTGCATTGTTTTCGGGTCGCCCTGTGCGTGCATCAGGCACAGCCCCCCTGCCCGCGCAGCAACCGCACCGAGGTCGGTGTCATATGTTAAAGCGCTGACATCGTTGATAATATTAGCCCCAGCCGCCAATCCCGCAGTGCCGACCACAGCCTTGCGGGTATCGATGCTGATGGGCGTGTCAACGGAACCATTGCGCAGGTTTTCAATTACGGGGGCAGTCCGCGTGATCTCTTCGGTATCCGGTACCACATCCGCGCCGGGACGTGTGCTTTCTCCGCCGATATCCAGAATATCCGCACCTGCTGCGGCCATCGCCTTGGCATGGGCCACTGCTTGCGTCTGCCCGGCATGCTGGCCACCGTCAGAGAAACTGTCAGGTGTGGTGTTCAAAATGCCCATCAAGCGCGGCGTATCGAAACTCAGACCAGCGATAGGCGCGCGCGGCACACTCAGCCGGATGCGCACCTCTTCGGGCACGTCTGCGGCTGCTATCAGATCGGACTGGCCGTCGCGGGTGATGCGTTCCGCGCGGTCCCACCAAGCCCAACCGCCCGCCAGCGATAATGCACCGGCTGGGCGCACCGGGTCGATGCTGGCTACCGGGCGATAGTAGACGCCGGTCACAGCATTTTCCTGTAATAAATCACTTTTTCACGCTGCTCAAAGCCCAGACGTTCATGCATCAATTGGCTGGCGTAGTTGGTCAGTTCCACGTCAGAGCCAAATTCCGTGAACCCTTGGCGCGCAGCCCGTTCAAGCAGGAAGTCAATCAGCGCGCGCGCAACACCTTTGCCGCGAAAGTCATCTGCCACCCAAACGCCTTCGAGAAAAGGCACCGGCTGACTGTCACAACCATTTGCGTAGTCGCGCAATCCGTATTCAGCGAACCCGGCGGCGGTCCCATTGAACTGGGCCAAGAAACCTGCGCGCTTTGAGGATCGATTGATCCGGGTGATCTCTGCCTCCAGCGCGGCGTCGGAATGTTTTGGCCATAACTGGCGGTACATTGCCAACCAGATGTCAGCGTCAGCCGCCCCCATTTCGCGGATTTTGATCATCAGAACACCTCTCGCCGAACGGCCAGCTGGGCAAAAATACCTGACAGCGCCAAGCAAGCAAAGAGGATCAGCCCAAACTGTTCCACTCCTTCTCCGTAAGCCCCCATAACCCAAACTGCGATGGCGCCACAGCTGAACCGGGTACTCATGGCAACGGCAGTGGCCATACCTTTGCGGCGGTCGAACTGGGCCAACACGCCCGCCAGGGTATTCGCTGACATAAGGTGTTGCGCTGGCATGATCAAAAGCCCGGCTGTGAAAATTGCCCAAGTGCCCAACACGCCAAAACAACCCGCGAAAAACAACGCGCCCAGGCCAATCATCGCGACACCTTGAATCACCAAAGTGTAGCGAAAGCCAAAGCGGGCCACCATGCGGATGTTAACCATATTTCCAAGGATCGCGAGCCCTGCACCCGCGCCAAAGATCCAGGCGAACTGCCCAGGCGTCAAACCTAAGTGGTTGATATAAAGGAAAGGCGCGCCTGCCAGAAAAGTGAAAAAGGCACTGCTCATCCCCATGGCACCCAACATATAAAACACCGCGTTTCGGTTGGATAAAACACTTAGATACCCGCGTGCCAGAGGTCCGGGTTGCAAAGCCTCCCGCCGGTCAGCTGGCAAAGTTTCCGGCAGCCGCAAAACGCTTGCGGCAGTGATCAAAATGCTGGCCGCAGCGATGAGCCAGAAAATCATGCGCCATCCCGACAGCCCCGCGATCCAGGCCCCGAACACCGGGGCGATCAACGGGGCAATTGACACAAAGACCATCACCAGCGATGTGCGCCTGGCCAGCGTGTCAGGTTCATAAAGGTCAGCCATCATCGCCATGCCCGCCACCAATGCGCTTGCCCCGGCAAGCGATTGCAGCATGCGCCAAACAACCAAAGCCTCACCGCTGGCGGCCATGGCGCCACCCGCTGCGCAAAGCGCAAAAATGCCAAGCCCAAACAGGATCAGACCCCGTCGACCCAACGCGTCAGACAGCGGCCCCGCCACAAGGGGACTGATAGCAGTGCCGATCAGAAAGCCACCGATGGTGAACTGGATCACCGCATCAGAGGCCTGCAGGTCACGGGCAATCTCGGGCATCACAGGCAGATAGGCGTCCACCGAAAATGGACCCAACATCAGCATCAGTGTCAAAAGCACCAGAAGCGGTCGTTCCTGGGTGACCGGATCCAATCTGGCCAAGGTCAGAGATCCCGCGGGTCTTGCACAACCTCTACCTTTGCGCTGGCGGCGGCGCCCGGATAACCTCCAAGAACGGAAATATGGTCGGCGGAAAACTCCCGCGCGAACCACCGCGCAAGGCCCAGCGGATCATCCGCGCCGGCGTCTGGCTTGGAAACTGCGTCCAATACAATTTTGGACGGCGCCCAAACGCTCAACTGACCATTTTTCATGGCCCAATCGAGTTCCGTACGACTGTCCACCACCACGCAGCGGCTGTCTTTTGCAGCCAATCGCCATGCGTTTTGTTCAATCGCAAGCAGGCCCAGACGCCGGTCCACCGGTGCAACGCCGGTTTGATCAAGTGCATCATCAACAGGTTCCATGCATATGATCGCAGGCAGATCGTGGTCAGCCACAGCATTTAGCCATGGTGCCAGCGCGTCTTCATCAAGCACTGCGTTGGGCAAAAACACCACCAGCGGGTGCACTGTGTCATCAGGCGCGGCAGAAGCACCCTGCCCCCGACCGATCTCCGTCAAGTTTTCGCCGATCCTTTGGGAGCGTACGATTTCTACACCCAAAGTGCCTGGAATGCGGTCCAGTTTTTCGATGCGAATAAACACACGTGAGGCTTGGCGGGCCTCTAACACGCGCTCCGCAATGCGCTCGGCAAGGGTTTCCAACAGGTTGATACGTTCCTGGGTCAGCGTCGCCTCAATCGCTTCCACTATGGTGTCATAGCTCAGCACCTGATCCACATCGTCTGTTGCTGCTGCAGAATGGCGCGCAACTTCCAACACTACGTTAAAGCGGATCTTTTGGGTCACGCCACGTTCGGCCTGAAACGCGCCAATTTCGACGTCGCGGGTATAGTCCCGCACGGCAATCCGGTCGAGAGGATCACCCTTTGCGGTCGCTGCCGCGCGTGCCTCTGGTGGGTCAAAGGCAAGTGTGGTTTCCGATGTCATGGAACACCCCCGGTCCAGTCTTTTTTCGCAGGTAACGGCTCATTGTAGGAAAAACAACCAAAACGCCGAGCAAGGGCCAGGAATATGGTGTAAAATCGGCCCGGAATTATGGGAGAGCCGTATGATCCGCCTGATTTTCATCACGTCGATCGCGATAGCGATTGCGGGGGCAGCGTCCGCCTGCACAACACCGTTTCCCAGCACAATGGGCGCAGCCATCCCACAGAAGCCAGATCAAAGGTTATTTTCAGAAGCGGTTTTGATCGCCACCAACAACGCGCGATGCCGCCAAGGTGAAACCCAATTGCGCCACGACAACAGCCTGCGAAAAGCCTCTTTTGTGCATTCGCGCAATATGGTGGCCACCGGCACGTTCAGCCACAAAACGCGCATCTCTGGCGCGGCAACGCTAAAAGATCGGGCCAAAATGGCAAACGTGCGGTTTCGCTACATCGCAGAAAATCTGGCCCTTCTATCTGCGTATCAATTCACGGCAGGCAAACCGTTTCAGGTGGAAAATCGCGCCGCTTGCAAATTTCGCAGCGCAGGTTCAGGCGCGGCAATCCCGATACACAGTTATAAAACCCTGGCAGAAGAAGCCGTGCAGCAATGGATGGGATCACCCGGACATCGGAAAAATCTATTGTCTGGGCGTCTAGATAGGCTTGGTGCAGCGGCCGTTTTTGCCCCCACAGAAACCTGCGGGCAATACTACATCACTCAAGTTTTCGCGGATTAGCCCGGTTTGTAGAAAAGGTGAACGCCTACGCGCGCAACACGCCGGAACGTACGCGACCAACGGGGGCGCACTGCTGTGGTGTGATAGAACAACGCCCCATTGGTGTATTTCGGAACCCGGCCTGCCAGCAAAACACTGGCCATCTTGGCCACCCGATTGTAGGCGGCCTTTTCACGGTAGACCTCCGCCCGCCCGTCACATTTGTAGGAAAACTGGCAGCCACGCTTGCCACCGACGCCTTGGCTGATGACACCGCAAACCGTATTGGGAAAGCGTGATGACCTGGCGCGGTTCAAAATGACCTCACCCACGGCGGCGATACCCTTGAAGCTTTCACCCCGCGCTTCGAAGTAAAGCGCCTCCGTCAGGCAGGCCCATTCAGCCCCGCCTTTTTCGAAAGGAACCGCATTCAACGCCTTAAAACTTGCGACCTTGGACTGCTGGGCGGCTTTCTTTTTCTTCTCAGCACGGGTCTGGGGCCGAGCCATCGTCGCAATCCGCGTCAGAAGGTTCTGGTTCACACCCGCAAGCTTCTTCGCCCGATTCGCCCCAAGTGCGATCAGTTGTCGGCGTTCCAATTCCAAAATTCCGGTAACAGCTTTCGACCTGGCGTCTTCTTCCGCGCTCGCGGGGAGCGCAACAAAGACACCAGTTATCAAAGCGAAAATACGGGTCTTCAACCCGATCTGTTTTACTGGCAGCACCATTTTAGTCGTCTACACACGTTAGATGGGCCGCTTGACAGAGCAGGTATCGCGCGGCGCAATTCCCGTTTCAGCGCGTAGATATAGCATATTTGATGAAAAATCCTAGCGGTGCGATGGGATGCCGCTCAACCCGCCTTGTTTTGGAGCGCTGCTTGCGCCGCTGCCAGACGTGCAACCGGGGTCCTGTAAGGTGAACAGGACACATAATGCAGGCCCAATTCATGGCACAACGCCACGCTGTCAGGGTCGCCTCCGTGCTCACCGCAGAGCCCAAGGTCAATGTCAGGTTTTTCGGCCCGAGCGCGATCAACAGCGATGCGCAAAAGCTCTGCCACCGCGTCCTGATCAATGCTGTGAAACGGGTCTTCAGTGAACACGCCAGCCTGCACGTATTCGCGCATGAACTTGCCTGCATCGTCACGCGACAACCCATAGGTCATCTGCGTCAGGTCATTGGTCCCAAAGCTCAAAAACTCTGAATGCTCCGCGATATACCCAGCTTTCAGCGCAGCACGCGGGGTTTCAACCATGACGCCAACCACATAATCCAGCCTTTGATCTGTGGCGATCTGCACCTCCGCCGCGACCCGTTCGATGCGCGCCTTGACGATCTGCACTTCTTTGTTGGCGCTGACCAGCGGGATCATGATCTCTGGCGTGATCTTGGTGCCAAAGCGTTTTTGCACTGCGCTCGCAGCCTCGAAGATCGCGCGGGTTTGCATGTCATATATGCCGGGCACCGTCAGACCCAGACGCACGCCGCGCATGCCCAGCATGGGGTTATATTCAGCCATGTCCTCCGCGCGTTCCAGCACTTTGGCCAGCGGCAGATCCATTGCCTCCGCCAGCGCATGGATCTCTGTGGTGGACTGGGGCAGGAACTCATGCAGTGGCGGGTCCAGCAGGCGTATGCACACCGGCTGCCCGACCATGGTGGAAAAAAGTTCTTCAAAATCAGCACGCTGCATTGGCAAAAGCCGGTCAAGTGCTGCGTCTCGTTCCCGCTCGTCCTCGGCAAAGATCATTTCACGCATGGCTGTCAGCCGGCCAGGTTCAAAGAACATATGTTCCGTCCGGCAAAGCCCGATCCCGTCGACGCGGAAGGTCTGCGCAAGTCGGGCATCTGCCGGGGTGTCGGCGTTGGCGCGTACGCCCAAGGTGCGAAACGCATCGGTCCAATCAAGGAAAACGTTGAAACTGCCGCTCAGGTCAGGTTCCACCAGTGCCTGGCGTCCATCGATCACTTCCCCGGTGGAACCGTCGATCGTGACTTCATCACCTTCGTGCAATTTGGCGCCATCCGGCAGGGTGATTACCTTGCGCTTTTCGTCCAGGTGAATGTCGGATGCGCCCACAATACAGGGCAAACCCAAACCCCGCGCGATAACAGCAGCATGGCTGGTGATGCCGCCCCGTTCCGTCAGGATACCTTTGGCCGAATGCATGCCCCGAATGTCTTCGGGTGAAGTTTCGTGCCGCACAAGGATACAGTCTTCTTCCTGGGCGGCAGCAGCCTGGGCCGCAGCGGCGCTAAAGACCAGTTTGCCGGAGGCCGCACCGGGGGCCGCCGCAATGGCGGTGGTCAACACCTCACGCTGTGCTTTTGGGTCCACCTGCCGGTGCAGCATCTCTGTCAGGCTGCCCGGCGCCACGCGCATCAACGCCTCTTCGCGCTTGATGATGCCATCATCCACAAGGCGAACGGCAATTTCCACGGCCGCCCGACCGGAACGTTCGGCAGGCATTGCATCCAGCACCCAGACCTTGTCAGCCTGTACCGAGAATTGCAGCGCAACTTCGTCCCGCTCACACGCCCGCGCGGAAGCTGAAAGGTCCTGCAACTCCTTGAAAATATGGGGCGCTGTATCTTCCAGCGCCGGGCCGCGCGGATCGCGACCCACGTATTGCTCACCGCCGCGCCCGCTGGCCGCGTCCTTCTGGCCGTCCCATTGGTAACGCCCATGCGGCCCCGGCGCGCCAGTGGCCAGATTTGAAAACTGCGCCAGACCGACGCCGGTTTCACCCTTCCCGATACCCAGCGCCATGTCCTGGATGATCAGTGCCAAGCCCGCATCTGTCGGTGCGCCGCGCGCCTCCCGCAGAATACGCGCGGTGGTGCCGCCCCACAGTTTTGCCGTGGCACGCAAAGTGTTCTTCAACTGCAAATGCGGGTCTTGCGGGAACGGCTCATCCAGCTCATCTTCGTAGAAAGCCAACAGCGCACGGGCGAGCTCTTTGTTCGACCGGTTGCGGTTGGTGTATTCCGCTTCAACCAGTTCTTCGAGGTCGTCTTCATCCAACCGGGCCACCTTCAGGGCATAAGCCCGGATAAAGCGGCAGTATTGGTCAAACGCGGCTTCTTCGCCCAGATGGTTGGCTAGATAGGCGCAGGCGCCGTCGGTCATGCCGAGGTTCAGGATCGCACGCGGCCCGCCCCAGGCGCGCTCTTGCGGCGCTCGGCGGATGGACCATAGCCGGCCTGGCGTGAAGATATCGTCGAGCGGTGACAGGTCTACAGTTTCCCCATTGGCCAGCCGCTGCACCGCATCGACGGACACAGCAAAGCCCTGGGGGACGGGTAGTTCAGCCCGCAACAATCGCACCAACGTCTCGGACCGCGCGCCATAGTGGGCGGCGGGCAATTCCGCATCAGCGGTGATCTGTACGATGTCAGGCAGGTCGGCCATGGTTTTTTCAGGTTTGTTGCGGATGCAACCATAGGACCGCGACCTGTCACTTGGCAAGTGCAGCATTAAGGTTTTGTCTTTTGGTCAGGGGGTTAGACGGCGTGACGCTGCGGCGCAGCGTTAGCCCTCCAGCCGGGAAAAGTCCGCGACCTGGCCCATAACGTTGCGAATACGGCTGAGCAAATTCAGCCTGTTACGACGCACGATGTCGTTGTCCACATTGACCTGAACCGCCTCAAAAAACGCATCAATTGGTGCCCGCAGGGCCGCCATGGCAGTCATGGCAGCAGCGAAATCCTCCGCCTCCATCGCCGGTTTGATTGCCGCCTCTGACGTGTCGAGCGCTGTGAACAACGCGCGTTCGCTATCGTCCTCCGCGAACTTCACGTCCGCGCCGTAGGAATATTCAACGCCATCCTTTTCCTCCGCCTGCGAAAGAATATTCGCCGCGCGTTTGTACCCTTGCTTGAGGTTTTCGCCGTCGTCGGAAGCAACAAAAGCCTGCAACGCGCGGGCGCGGTTCACCAGTAGGGTGAAGTCGTCATTGCCCGGCATAGCGAGGCACGCGTCGATCACGTCATGAGAGATGCTTTGATCGCGAAGGTAGACCTTGAGGCGGTCGTGGAAAAAGGAGAGGAGATCATTTGCCCAAGCATCAATGTCCGCTTGAGATTTCTCCGCGCTTTCTGTTCCCCAATCCTCAAATCCGGCTACAGCGTTTCGAACAAGACCGTTCTTCATATGTTCAAAGAAACAAATGCCTAGGTTGCGTTCGGTCGCTAAAACCAACCGAATAACCCCAAGCGCAGCCCTGCGCAGCGCAAACGGGTCTTTGCTTCCCGTAGGTTTCTCATCAATCGCCCAGAAGCCAGTCAAACGGTCGATTTTTTCCGCCAGTGCCACGGCCACGCTCACTTGACCTACAGGCACCGCATCGTTCGGACCAAGCGGGGCATAGTGCTCTTCTGCCGCCGCTGCGACCTCAGCTGATTTGCCAGCCTCTTGTGCATAGTAGCGGCCCATCAGGCCCTGCAGTTCTGGGAACTCGCCCACCATCTCTGATGACAAATCCGCCTTGGCAAAGCGTGCTGCTTCTTCCGCCACATCTGCATCTGCGCCCACCACCGGGGCGATTTCGCGCGCTAGCGCCGCAATCCGGTCGATCTGATCTGAAACCGAACCCAGTTTGTTGTGGAACGTCACATTCGCCAACTTATCCAGCCACGCCTGCCCACCTTCCCGCGCAACGCGCAGGTCGTTTTCCCAGAAGAACTTTGCGTCCGACAGGCGCGCAGCCAAAACCTTGCCGTTACCGGCCAAGATCGTGGCACCGTCATCCGCCGTCTCCCGGTTCGCGACTGTCACAAATCGAACAATTTTTCCTGATTTCGGGTCTCTGACTGAGAAAAACTTTTGATGTTCCCGCATTGAGGTCTGAAGCACCTCCGGCGGCAGGTCGAGGAAATCGGCCCCGATTTCGCCCATCAAAACCACCGGCCATTCCACCAGCCCGGCAACTTCTGCCAGCAATCCACGATCTTCCACGACTTCCAAACCCTCGGCGCGCGCCATTTTAGCGGCGGCGTCCTGAATAGTTTGCGCGCGGGCATGGCTGTCCAGAACCACATGGGCCGTCGCCAGCTTTTCGCGGTAGTCATCAAAGCTGGTCACAGCAAAGGCGTCCGGGGCATGGAAGCGGTGGCCTTGCGTCTTGTTGCCCGCCACGATGCCGCTTACCTCAAAATCCACAACCGTTTCGCCAAGAATGCACAGAATGGAATGCAAAGGCCGCACCCAACGGAGGTCGCCGCCGCCCCACCGCATCGACTTGGGCCATGGGAAGTTGCGGATGATGCCGGGCATCGCCTCGGCAATAATTTCGTTGGCGGGACGGCCCGGTGCTTCAATCACGGCGTAATAGAAGCTGCCCTTTTTGTCCTCGCGCACTTCCAATGCGTCGCGCGACACCCCTGCCCCACGGCAAAACCCGTCAACCGCTTGGTCCGGCGCGTCTGCGCGCGGGCCGCGCCGTTCTTCGCGGACATCGGGGGAGCGGTCAGCGAGCCCTTCGACTGACAGGCAGAGCCTGCGCGGCGTGACAAAAGCCTGTGCTGGACCGTGATCGAGCCCCGCCTCTATCAACGCGCTGGTGACCAGACGGGCCAGGTCATCGCCCGCCTTTCGCTGCATGCGCGCGGGGATTTCCTCTGAAAACAGTTCTAAAAGCAGGTCTGCCATCGCCTCAGTCCATCCGTTGGTGCCAGGCGAATGCCCGACCGTCATCATAGATTGCAACCATCCGGTCAATGCCCGGGGCCACGTCGCGCTGCCCCAAAAAAGCAAGCGCATCGCCTGTTTGAAGGTCTGCCGCAAGCGTTTCTGCATCAAAGCAGTCAATATCTACCAAAGGCTTGAGCGGTGCTGCCGCATCAACAAGCTGATAGCTTTCGGTCAGTGTTGAATGGTTCATAAGAACCTTGAAGCAGGCCCATATAAGCTCTGGCTGAGCATTTGAGGATACTACTTGCAGCTCGTCAGCTATCACCGCCTCCGCATTGCCCCCGCCGACGGGAACCAGTGTCATAGTCATGTCCAGCGGTTGGCCCGGATTGGGTCCACCCAGCGTCTTCGTAAGCGGCGTAGTATCCGCCACACGCACGTCTTCACATCCCTGCGGCAAGGGGTCCCCTTCGGCCTGCGCCTCACCGCAATCGTTGATCTGGCGCCACATGTAAGCACGTCCGTCAGGGTATTGAGCCACATACGTGGTAAACCCAAATGGTTCATTTTTGGACGCCAAATGCACTGTGGCGGCATCAGCGGCAATGTCTTTGGCGATGGTCTCGGCGTTGAAGCAGTCGAACCAATAAGGCGCACGCAAGGGTTCGGACACTTCTTTATGGGTCTCGTCCGGGATAAAATCCCAATCAACCTTGAAGCACGCCCGAAGTTTTAATGGTGAGCTTTCTGCATCAATGCCCTGATAGTCATCCACGGGCCATTGGTCGCCTTGCAGGATGACGGTCTCGGCGGTCACACTTTCGTAGTAGAGAAAGTTGGTGGTGTACCAAAGGCCTGCCCCCGCAATGGCCGAGACACCTATCAAAAAACTAACAATCACTTTGCCGTTCAAGCCGGATGGCCCCCCGCTTCGGTCAAAACAAACGCATCTGCGCATTGTTTTGAGAGTGCGCGCACCCGCCCGATGTAGGCTTGGCGTTCGGTGACAGAGATTACCCCCCGCGCGTCCAAGAGATTAAACAGGTGGCTGGCCTTGATACATTGGTCGTAGGCAGGGTGCGCCATGACGATGCGCTTGCCGGTCTTGGGATCATCATGATCGGCCGCCAGAATGCGTTCGCACTCCGCTTCTGCATCCTTGAAGTGTTGCAGCAGCGAATCTGTGTCCGCCACATCAAAATTCCAACGCGAATATTCCTGTTCTGTCTGACGGAAGACATCACCATAGCTCAGGGCAATTGGTGCGTCAGGATCATTAAACGGCATATCCATCACGTGATCGACACCCAACACATACATGGCCAAACGCTCCAGCCCGTAGGTCAACTCACCCGAAACCGGCTTGCAGTCGTGACCGCCGACTTGTTGGAAATAAGTGAACTGGCTGACTTCCATGCCATCGCACCAGACTTCCCACCCCAGGCCCCAAGCGCCGAGTGTCGGACTTTCCCAGTCGTCTTCCACAAAACGTATGTCGTGCAGATCCATATCAACACCGATGGCTTGAAGACTGCCGAGATACAGCTCCTGCAAGTTCGGCGGGCTCGGTTTGATCAACACCTGGTACTGATAATAGTGCTGCAACCGGTTCGGGTTTTCACCGTAGCGGCCGTCTGTCGGGCGCCGTGAGGGTTGCACATAAGCCGCAGCCCAGGCGTTTGACCCGAGCGAGCGTAACGTGGTTGCCGGGTGAAACGTGCCTGCGCCCACTTCCATGTCGTAGGGCTGCATTATTGCGCAACTATGGGCCGCCCAATAGGACTGCAGCCGCAGGATGATTTCCTGAAATGAACGAGGTGAATCAGCAGGCATGAGTGCATGTTCCGGCAGCAGAGTTCAGATTGAGGTCCGTCTAGGCCAAGGGCAGTAAGGCGTCAACGGCCCAGCACAACGGTCTATTGTTCTCGGGGGCGAAACAATCGCCTCAGGAAGTACGGGCAAAAAAGCAACATAAAGTGTCTTTTTAGCCACTTTGACCGAAACAGGCCAGAATTATGGTGACTTTGTGACCGACATCCCGTTTAATAATCCTGCCTGTGGTATACCTTGCTGCACACTGTGTACCAAAAACTTGTAATTTATATAACGGCTGAGTTTTTCAGTTGTGGAGGGATCTTTTATGTCGGTCACCTATCAATTTGGCCCAGACAGTGCCTTTGGATTTGATGAATTTTGGTCTGCATCCCTTGACTTGGCAGCCAGCAGCACGGCGACGACGACGAGCCCGTCCACGTTAACGCTGACCGACGGAACAGATACGATTACTCTGACGGGCACAGGATTTACCTACATTGTGGTTGGCGGGCAAACATACTTGACCGGCGGTACGATCGACACACTGTCGCTGGACCGTCTGGGCACGACGATGGGCTCTACAAGCAACATGAACCTCTCCGGGGCCGTTTTGTCCGCAGCCCTTCTTGATGAGCTTTTCGGCTTTGACCCTTTTGCTCTCGAAAACGCCTTCCTAACGCCAGATTGGACGTTTGAGGGCACCAACGGATCCGAAGTACTGACGGAAGCAGACGTGACCGGTGAGGGCGTTGAATTCGCACCAAGCGGGGACGACACCGCCCACCTCTACGGCGGCAATGACACCTTTTACACCGGCGGCGGCAATGACACCATTTTTGGCGGCAAAGGCGAAGACAGCCTGGCCGGTGGCGACGGCGATGACGACATCTATGGCGGCAACGGCAAAGATAAGCTCTTCGGCGGAACTGGCGACGACCTGATCAAAGGTGAGGGCAGCAAAGACACCATCTATGGCGCCGACGGTGAAGATGAAATCTACGGCGGATCCAGCGCTGACAAGATTTATGGCGGCAACGACAGCGATGTGATGTACGGCGACGGCAATAACGACTTTATCGACGGCGGCAATGGCGCGGATACACTCTTCGGTGGCGAAGGCAATGACGTGCTTTACGGCGGCGGAAACGGTGGTGTTGACTGGCTTTATGGCGGCAACGGTGAAGACCAACTCTTTGGCGGCAACAACCGCGACAAAATGTGGGGCGATGAAGGCGCCGACCAAATCTGGGGCTGGATCGGATCCGACTACATTTACGGCGGTATCGGCACTGACAGCCTGTACGGTGAACGCGACAAAGACCGCCTTTACGGTGGCGACGACAACGACCACCTTGATGGCGGCACCCAAGATGACAGTCTTTACGGCGGCGCCGGTGATGACTCACTGATTGGCGGCGACGGCAACGACAAGTTGTGGGGCGATGCAGGTGCAGACACCTTTGTCTTCAACTCGGGCTCCGGCAACGACAAGATTTTCGACTACGATGCTTCAGAAGATACAATGATCATCGAAACCTCTTCCTTCCAGGGCGCCCAGGTCGGCGACGACGTTGTATTATCGCTGTCTGGCGGCCGGACAATCACACTGATCGACTATGACATCTCAACGAGTGCAGATCTGCTGGAATTGACGTCGAGCCTGACTTTCATCTGAGAACCGGCCGATTGAGGCAAAATCGTTGCGGCGCGCCATATTTGTTGCGCGCCGCAACAGCTTTTATAAAACCTATATTTTTCAACACACAAGGATGCGTTTTCTCGCAACATTAAGTTGCTCATTTGCATCATCCATCAAACCTGGGCGAAATTGTGGTGGAATTGGGGCGGTTGTTCCGATAGTATTAGTCTTGGGTTGGGGGCGCACCGAGAACATTCGAGGCGCCAACATGTGGCAAAGACACGCAAGACAAAAAACGTCTGACATAGACGCTACATTGCACGTCTACAATGACGGTGCACACCAAGGTTTTTTCACGTTTTTGTCGCTGAAAGGTCTGTCACAGATTTTGCGCGGTGCCGATCTTAACTGGTCTGCCCCGGCAGCTTTCGGCACCGCGAACACAAACCGGCGCCCACGCGCCACCACGTTATTCGAATTGGATGGGGCGCCTCTGCTCGGCGCGCTTGTCCAAGATCGGGGCCCTGCCTCGATGGAAGGCCATAGGCTACGTCGCTTAGGCGTGCCGCAGATGCGGTAACCTTTGGCCAACCCTCCAAGCGACCCTTTTTGCCTCAAAGGGCGCCTGTAAACTGCCCCGGCTGCGCCAACTGCTCGCGCGCGCCGGGGCTTCTTTTTTCTAACTATTCCCTGTCCGATTAAGGGCGCTCTCCGCCACCCGCGCCAAGCGCCCGCTGGAGCGCAGCGACTAATAGGCGTATGCGCGGCACGCGCGTTCCGTTCGGCAAGTCTTGAAAGCGCACATAAAGCCCCGCAGTATTGTGCCAACAGGGACGGGAGGCAGTCATGGGCAAACCACTTGACGGTGCAATCAGTACGTTTTTTGAAGCGGAGGCCCCGCAGGAGATCCGGGACGCCATCATCGTTGCCAGCAGAAAAGACATGCTGAACCCCACCTACCCTTACAAAAAACGCATGAAGACAGCAGATTACGAGGCTGCTTACGATCACCTGCAACAAGAGCTTGTCAAAATGCAGGCCTGGGTCAAAGACACGGGCGCACGACTGTCCGTGATCTTTGAGGGCCGCGATGCAGCTGGCAAAGGTGGCACAATCAAGCGTGTTCGCGAAAACCTAAATCCACGCATTGCAAAAGTGGTGGCACTATCAAAGCCGTCAGACGCTGAACAGACCCAATGGTATTTTCAGCGCTATGTGGATCATCTGCCAAGCGCGGGCCAAATCACGCTTTTCGACCGCTCCTGGTACAATCGCGGCGTGGTCGAACATGTCTTTGGCTTTTGCAACGACGATCAGCGCACGCGGTTCTTCAATCAGGTGAATGAATTTGAACATATGTTGGTCGAAGACGGCGTGGTTTTCCTGAAACTCTGGCTCACGGTCGGGCGCGCGGAACAGTTGCGTCGCTTTTTGGCGCGCGAAAGCGATCCACTGAAACAATGGAAGCTCAGTTGGATCGACAGCGAAGGGTTGAAGAAATGGGATGCCTACACCGCCGCTATTCAGGAAACGATGGCTAAGGCCACGTCGCCGCACGCCCCTTGGCATGTGATCCGGTCAGATGACAAACGCCGTGCGCGATTGTCTGCTTTGCAGACGATCCTGCACGCGGTGCCTTACGAGGGTAAGGACCTGTCCGCCATTGGGACGGTTGACGGCGCGATCCGGGGCGGGCCAGAGCTTATTACCGGCTGACCCGCAAGCGATTATCAGCAGTCGCGGTTCCAGAAAAACTCCAGACGATCGGCCAAGCGATCAGAGCTGCGCAGATACAAATCGTCATCTTCATTCTGCCAGGCCCGGATCATGCCATTTGCCGCTTTGATAGCCCTGTTATCATTCTCCGCCACAGCCACATCGCGCGCATCCAACACCATATTTCGCAATCTTCGGTCAAGGGAAGCGCTGACCGTGCGTGAACTCTCAAGCACATCTGCCATATAGTCGAGATCATCAATTATGTTACCGAGATAGTCGCAATCTACCTGGGCCTGGGCGGTTGAGCCCAGTGTTAGGCCAGCAGCCAATGCAGAAGCAGCGAGGAATTTCAACGTCATGTAGCACCTTTTTGAATTTACCAAGTTGAAAAGACAGACTCCGAACCGAGCCCAAGCAGGACAACTAAGGACCCGGCGAGTATCCAGGTCAAGCGAAAGTAGAAAGAACAACTTTTCGGCGAGTTCCAAGTTAATCCGTCGCCACTTTTCCGAGGTCGGAAAATCAGGCCGCTCATATCGCCCCGCGAATGTACTTTGGTAGGCCCGGAGGGACTTGAACCCCCAACCAAAGCGTTATGAGCGCTCTGCTCTAACCAATTGAGCTACAGGCCCGCCAGCCCTTGCGATATCCTTGCGGCCCGGCCCCGTCAAGCGGCCCGCGCAGCCCGTTGTTCGCGCCAGATCACATAAAGCCCAGCTGCGATGGTCACCAGTATTCCCGCCGCTGCCAAACCATTGGGAAGATCATGAAAAATCAGCCAGCCCCAGGCCGTGGCAATCGGAATCTCCAGGTATTGCATCGGCGCGAGCGTAGCGGACGGTGCAAACCGCAAGGACCAAGTCATAAGGAGGTGGGCGATGGTCCCAACGGCCCCAATTGCAAAAAGCAACCACATCTCGGCAGACGTGGGCGATGCAAAACGCGCTTCGGGCGGCACGAAAAAGGCCATAACAGCCAAAATCACACACGCTATTACCCCAGACTGGGCCTGGAGGTTTACGGCGTCAACTTCCTTAGCCACTTGGCGCGTGACCAACATGAAAAGCGCAAAGACCACAGCTACCACCAATGGCAACAAGGCAGGCGCGCCCACGGCGGCGAAGCTCGGCTGAATAACCATCAACGTGCCTATGAACCCGACGACGCACGCCAAGAGCCGCAGTCGACCGACCTCTTCTCCCAGGAAATATTTCCCTAATATCAACATGATGAATGGCATAACAAAGGCAATCGCCACTGCATCTGCCAGCGGCAAATACCGTAAGCTGGTGAACATCGCGCCGATGCCTACGATATGCAGAACCGTGCGCAGGATCATCAGCCAGGTATAGCGCCGCGTCAGCCGCACCGGCTGTCCGGTCCACCACACAACAGGCCAAAGCAACGCCGCTTGCGCCAAAAAGCGCACAAAAAGCAGCATCAAAAGTGGGATCGTCTCACCCAACACTTTCGCCACTGCATCGCCCAAAGGGGCCAGCAGACAAAAACCAAGCATGAAGGAGATGCCCAGCACAGGGCGGTCGGCAGTCATGTCGCGACCCTGCACAAAGCGCGCGCCCTGCGCAATCGCGGTTTTCAAGGCCTCGGCAAGCGGGTAAACGGACGCAAACCTCAAGAGGCTATATGCATGGCAGATGACAAGACGCCGCTAACCTACGCTGATGCGGGCGTGGATATCGACGCAGGCAACGCGCTGGTGGACCGGATCAAACCGGCTGCTGCGGCGACCAAACGGGCTGGCGTTATGGACGGGCTAGGCGGCTTTGGCGCGATGTTCGATCTGAAAGCGGCGGGCTTTACCGACCCGGTCCTTGTCGCGGCCACGGACGGCGTCGGCACCAAACTCAAAATTGCCATCGAAACTGAGCGGGTTCAGACCGTGGGCATCGATCTGGTGGCAATGTGCGTAAACGATCTGATTTGCCAGGGCGCCATCCCACTGTTTTTTCTGGATTACTTCGCCACTGGCAAACTGGAGGTCGACCATGCGGCCCAGGTGATCGAAGGCATTGCAGAAGGATGCCGTCAGGCAGGCTGCGCGCTGATCGGCGGTGAAACGGCGGAAATGCCGGGCATGTATGCCCCCGGTGATTTCGACCTCGCCGGTTTTGCCGTCGGTGCGATGGAGCGTGGAACACAACTGCCACGCGGTGTTGAGGCTGGCGATGTGCTGCTGGGCCTGCCATCGTCCGGCATCCATTCAAACGGCTATTCTCTGGTGCGCAAGGTGGTCGACCGATCTGGGCTCAGCTGGGATGATCCTGCCCCCTTTACCAACGCCACTTTGGGCGAAGCACTGCTCGAACCCACAAAGGTCTACATCAAAGATGGCGCAAATGCCCTGGCAACCGGCAAGCTGAAAGCTCTGGCCCACATCACTGGCGGTGGTTTGACTGAAAACCTGCCGAGGGCTTTGCCCGATGGGCTTGGCGCAGAGGTAGATCTGGGCACCTGGGACCGTCTGCCCGTTTTCAACTGGCTGGCTGATCAGGCTGCATTGGATCAGGGAGAAGCGCTGAAGACCTTCAACTGCGGCATCGGTATGATCGCCATCGTGGCGCCCGAAGATGTGGATGCGATCGAAGCTGCAATCGACGGGCAAGTGCACCGCATCGGCACTCTTAACCCGGGTGCGGGCGTGACTTACAAAGGCAGCCTGTGACCCAGCCCCGGGTATCGATCCTGATCTCTGGCGGCGGATCCAACATGGTGTCGCTCATCAATGCGATGCAGTCTGGCGACGTGCCCGGCACCCCTGCCCTCGTTTTTTCCAATCGCGCCGATGCACCGGGCCTCAGCAAAGCGGCGATTTTGGGTGTGTCGACGCGGGCCATCGACCACCGCCCCTACGCCACGCGGGAAACATTCGAAGCCGACATCACCACCGCCTTAGAAGAGCACCGAACCGATATCATTTGTCTGGCTGGGTTCATGCGCATTCTAACGCCGGGTTTTGTGTCCCGTTGGGCCGGCCAAATCCTGAATATTCACCCGTCCCTACTGCCAAAGTATCCGGGTCTCAACACGCATGCCCGCGCCATAGAGGCCGGTGACAAAGAGGCCGGATGCACCGTTCATCAGGCGACCGAAGTTCTGGACGATGGACCGATCCTGGGCCAGCGCCGCGTGCCCATCATGACTGACGACACGCCCCAAATTCTGGCAACAAGGGTGTTGAAGGAAGAACATAAGCTCTACCCCGAAGCGCTGGCGCGTTTTATCAAGGGCACATGACTGCAAAGCCTTCCAGTATCCGCAACCTTGGCCCCGCCTCTGACGCATTTTATGGCCGCGCGGGTATCGAGACGGCGGAAGAATTACGCGATCTCGGACCTGATGAGGCCTATTTTCGCGCTCTCAAAGCCGGGGGCAAAGCACATTTTATCGGCTTTTACGTGATGGTCATGGGGCTGCAAGGGCGCCCATGGAATGATTGTCGCGGCAAAGAAAAGGACGCACTAAAGGTCCGATTTGAGGCGATAAAGGCGCGGCTGACGCCTGCGGACAAGGGATTAAGCACGCTTGAACGCGCGCTGGATGAAATCGGCGTCGTTAAACGAGCCCAAAAATAACTGGCGTGGTCTGAAGCTTGCGTTGTAGGAACGCAGGCAAGCTCTCAGCTAGAAAAATGGGGCAGAACATTGAGCACATATGACATCTTCACCTCGCCGCCGATCCAGATTGTCCGGTCTTCAATTCTGGGCGAAACGGTGCTGTTTTCGGTCGACCAGCCGAAAGATCTGATCCAGTCCCATCATTTGAAGGGCCAGTTTTATGAACCTGATGAGTTGATGATCATGTCGCGGGTCTTCCCCATCGGCGGGCGGCTGTTGGATATTGGCGCGAACATCGGCAACCATTCGGTCTTTTTCGGCAAGATCATGAAGGCCAGCTACATCAAACCGATTGAGGTAAACCCGCGCGTCATATCGCTGCTTCGGTCAAACCTGATCATCAACGGCCTGGAAGAGGTGTGCGACACATCCCATCTGGGGCTGGGCCTTTACGATGAGGTCAAAGAAAACGTGTCTATCAAGTTTTGGGAAAACAATATCGGCGGTGGCAAGATCAAGATGGCGGACGGTGAACTTAATCTCGTGCGCGGCGATGACATTCTGACGGAACCCGCAGATTTGGTGAAAATCGACGTCGAAGGGGCCGAGATCAAGGTGCTAAACGGTATGGCAAGCTACATCGACGCCCATCGGCCAAACATGTTCATCGAAGTCGACAACGAAAACTCTGACGCGTTTACTGCCTGGGTGGCAGACAACAAATACCGGGTGCTGGAAACGTTCAGCCGCTACGATGTGAACGTGAACTACCTGATCACAGCGCAATAAAAAACGGGGCCCAAATAGGCCCCGCTCTTGTCTTGCCAGGTCCGCTTAACCGACCAATTCGAGGCCAGAGAAGAAATACGCAATCTCTTCTTTTGCGGTCTCAGGTGCGTCAGAGCCGTGGACCGAGTTTTCACCGATCGACAGGGCGTAAGTTTTGCGGATCGTGCCTTCGTCTGCGTCTGCCGGGTTGGTGGCGCCCATGATTTCACGGTTGCGCGCGATGGCGTTTTCGCCTTCCAGCACTTGAACCACAATAGGCTCAGACGACATGAATTCACACAGTTCGTCATAGAACGGACGCTCTGCGTGGACGCCGTAGAACACGCCAGCTTGCGCTTTGGTCATGTGGATCCGCTTTTGTGCCACAACCCGCAGGCCGCCAGCTTCCAACATGGCCACGATGGCGCCGGTCAGGTTGCGTTTGGTGGCGTCAGGTTTGACGATGGAAAATGTGCGCTCAAGAGCCATTCGGGGTATCCTCTTATCAGGTTATGGTTTTGCGCGGCCTCTAACATGGGCCGACGGGGTTGAAAACCCGGCATTGCGCTGTCATTGCGCGGGGCATGCTGCGTATAAGCGATATCTCGTTTTCTATTGCAGGCCGTCCCCTGTTCGAAGGGGCTTCGGCCACGATCCCTGCTGGCCACAAGGTGGGCTTTGTTGGACGTAATGGGACTGGGAAGACCACGCTCTTCCGGCTGATCGAAGGTCATATGCCCCTGGATACCGGTGAGATTGAGGTGCCCAAGCGCGCCCGCATCGGCGGGGTAGCACAAGAGGCGCCGGGCACGCAGACCAGCCTGCTGGATACGGTGCTGGAAGCCGACACGGAACGCACAGCATTGCTGGCTGAGGCAGAGGTGGCCACCGATGCCACACGCATTGCGGATATTCAGATGCGCCTGGCAGATATCGACGCCTGGTCGGCAGAGGCGCGGGCCGCGTCCATCTTGCATGGCTTGGGTTTTGACGCAGCCGCACAGGCCCTGCCGTGCGCTGATTTTTCCGGCGGGTGGCGTATGCGCGTTGCTTTGGCGGCGGTGCTGTTTTCGCAGCCTGATGTGCTGTTGCTGGATGAGCCGACCAACTATCTCGATCTGGAAGGCACGCTATGGCTGGAAGGATATCTGGCCCGTTACCCACACACGGTGCTGGTGATTTCCCATGACCGGCAGTTGCTGAACAAATCCGTCAACGCGATCCTTCACCTGCATGACCGGCAGCTAACGCTCTACCAGGGGGCGTACGATACGTTTGACGCAACTCGGCGCGAACAGTTGGCCCAACAGGCGGCGCTGGCGAAACGGCAAGAGGCCGCAATCAGCCATATGCAGTCGTTTGTGGACCGTTTCCGCTACAAAGCGTCAAAGGCCAAACAGGCGCAAAGCCGATTGAAGATGATTGAAAGGATGCAGCCGGTCGCCGCAGCCCTTGAGGGCCGCGTGTCAGGGTTTTCTTTTCCCAGCCCGCCGGAGCTTTCCCCCCCGATCCTCAAGCTGGACGGGGTGTCCGTGGGGTATGACGGGCCACCAGTTCTGCGCGGATTGAACCTGCGGATAGATCAGGACGATCGAATTGCGCTGCTCGGCGCCAACGGTCAGGGCAAATCAACGCTGTCGAAACTGCTGTCAGCCCGGCTCGACGCGGTGGAGGGGCAGGTTGTTGCCTCTTCCAAACTACGGATAGGGTATTTTGCCCAGCATCAGGTGGATGAATTGCACCTGGATGAAACACCTTTAGAACATATCCAGCGGGAACGCCCAAACCATCTGCCGTCCAAGCTGCGCGCGGTCCTGGCGGGCGGCGGGATCACGGCAGAGCAAGCCGACACCAAAGTCAGCCAACTGTCGGGCGGGCAAAAAGCCCGATTGTCGATGCTGTTGGCCACATTGGATGCGCCGCATCTTGTGATCCTGGATGAGCCGACCAACCACCTGGACATCGAGAGCCGGGAGGCGCTGGTGGGTGCGTTGATGGAATATTCCGGCGCTGTGATCCTGGTCAGCCACGACCCACATCTAGTAGGTGCTGTGGCCGACAGGCTTTGGTTGGTCAAAGATGGCACTGTGGTGCCTTTTGAGGATGATCTGGACGCCTACCGCGCGATCCTTCTGTCCGAACGTGGCGGCGGTGGGCGGCAAGCGGCGCAGGCGAAAAGCCAGAAAGGCAGCCGTAAGACACGCGCCGCCGCGCGTGAAGCCATCGCGCCCTTGCGCGAAGAGGTTGGTAAATGTGAGGCCCGCGTCGACAAGCTCCGCGATATGCAGTCCAAGATGGACAAACGTCTGGCCGACCCGGAGCTATATGACGCTGAAAACCGGGCGAAACTGGTCGCACTGGAAACAAAGGCTCGCGAAATCCTTGACGGTATCGACCGGGCGGAAGCGCTCTGGATGGAGGCACTGGAACGCCTGGAAGCGGCTGAGGCACGGGCATGACAGAGGCGTTTATCACAGCATTTGTCACCCTCTTTTTGGTGATTGATCCAATTGGGATGGTTCCGTTCTTCATCGCCCTGACAAAGGACAACCGCGGGCGTGAACGGATCAGCATCGCCCTGCGCGCCTGCCTGATAGCGGCTGCGGTTTTGGCGGTTTTCGGTGTGGCAGGGGACGCAATCTTGGGTGGTATCGGTATCTCTATGCCTGCGTTCCGCATTGCGGGCGGAATGCTCTTGTTCCTGACCGCGGTCGACATGCTGTTTGAACGCCGAACTGAACGGCGCGAGGGCCAAGCAGACAGTGGGGAAGGGCCGGATCCTTCTGCATTTCCGCTGGCCATTCCCTTGATCGCCGGACCCGGCGCAATCGCAGCAATGATCCTGTTGTCGGGCCAGGGCGACGACCGTTGGGTCGCGTTGGGCCTGACGCTCAGTGCCATGGTGGCTGTAATCTTGCTGGTGCTGGCGCTCTTTATGCTGTCATCACCTTTGCAGCGGTTGCTTGGCAGGATCGGCGTGAACGTTATTACCCGCGTCCTTGGGATGCTGCTGGCAGCCTTGGCGGTGCAATTTGTCGTGGACGGGTTGAAGGGCCTCGGCGTGGTATGAGCGGGTCGGAGATTTCGTTTGGCTGGACGGTCTTGGCGATCTTGCTCTTTGTCGGGCTAGCCGTGGTTTATGGTGCGTCCGGGCGAATTTCGGAAAACCTGCGCAACGCGGCGATTTGGATCCTGATTTTTGTGGGCGTGCTTTTGGCCTATGGCGCACGCGACACAATCACCCAGCAGTTGGTGCCGAGCCGCGCGCTTGAAACCGGCGAAGGGTATGAAGTTGTCCGCGCACCAGACGGGCATTTTTACCTGACCTTGCAAATCAACGGCGTTCCGGTTGATTTTGTTGTAGATACAGGTGCCACCCAGATCGTGTTGACCAAAGCAGACGCGCGCAAGGTGGGGCTCGACCCGGACACGCTCAACTACGTGGGGTTTGCCAATACGGCAAACGGCCAGGTGCGCACAGCCCAGGTGGTTCTAAACCTTGTGACACTGGGTGATCTGCAAACCTCGCGTGTGCGGGCATCTGTCAACGACGGTGAAATGTTCGAGTCGCTGTTGGGAATGACTTATCTAAGCCAATTTTCCGAGATCACGATCAAGCGCGACCGATTGCTGCTGGTGCCTTGATTGATGGGTTGAAAACCCATCCTACCGATTGACTGCGATCTTGCGGCCCACACCGGCAATGCGCGGCCTTGGCCCTGTGAGCGTGTTGCTATCCGCTTTCGGCCTTTTTGACCCATCGTCCGTCGACTTGCGCCCAGTACTGCGCAGATAGTCCGGCGTCGCTGATGGCTTTCCAATCCTCGCGCGCTGCGCCCAGCTGCGCCTCATCATTGCCGTCGAACATCAGGCAGACGCGTTCAAAACGTGCGGCCTCCGCCACGTTGGCACGGGCGCCATCGATCAGGACCAACAGGTCCGCTTTGTTGGTATTCTCTTCGCCCGCTGTCAGAAGGATCGGTTGCGCTTTGTCGTGATCACCACCGGCGACACCGTGGGGCATGAAATCTGCATCGTTCCTGGTCCAAAGCAACGTATCAAGCCGGTCAAGCCGCCCTGCATCCGTGCCGCGCACCAAGGCACGCCAGCCGCGGCTGAGCGTTTTCTCCAGAATATCCGGCAACGCGGCCTCAAGTGGCCGCGCTGTCAGATGATAGAAGAAAACCTCTGCCATTGCAGATACTTATTCCGGCTCGTAGTTGTTTGCGATCAATTGGTCGAGTGCGCGAACACCCCATCCTGTTGCCCCGGTAGGACCTAGCGGATTAGCAGATTTCAGGCTGGCCACGCCCGCGATATCAATGTGGCACCAGGGCATATCGTCTGCAATGAAACGTTCTAAAAACGCAGCGGCCGTGATCGATCCTGCCGCGCGACCGCCTACGTTTTTGATGTCTGCAACACGGCTTTTGATCAGCTTATGGTACGGTTTCCCGATGGGCATACGCCAGGCCGCTTCGTCTGTGTCATCAGCCGCTTTCGCAAGCTTTTTCGACAAAGCATCAGAGTTTGAGAAGAACCCGGCAGTGTCGTGACCCAGAGCTATGACCATAGCACCAGTCAGAGTGGCGAGGTTGATCACGCCTGTGGGTTTGAAAGTTTCTTGCGCGTAGTGCAGCACGTCAGCCAACACCAACCGTCCTTCTGCGTCGGTGTTGATCACCTCGATCGTTGTGCCTTTCATCGAGGTTACCACGTCGCCGGGGCGTTGCGCATGGCCATCTGGCATATTCTCAACCAGACCGACCAGGCCCACAACATTGGCGCGTGCCTTGCGTAGCGCCAGCGTTTTCATCACGCCCGCCACAACACCGGCGCCCCCCATGTCCATGGTCATGTCTTCCATGCCGCCGGCCGGTTTCAGGCTGATCCCGCCGGTGTCAAACACCACACCTTTGCCGACGAAACAGAAGGGCGCCTCATCCCCACCGCCGTTCCATTCCATCACCACAATCTTGGACGGGCTGGGCGACCCCTGCCCCACGCCCAAAAGCGCGCCCATTCCGAGCTTTTTCATATCCGCTTCTTCCAAGACCGAAACCTTTAGCCCGGTGTCTTTCAACGCCAGAAGCCGGTCCGCAAATTCGACGGTGGTTAACACGTTAGCGGGTTCATTCACGAGATCGCGGGTGAACACGACGCCCTCAGCTGCCGCACCAGCCGCCACCCAGGCGGCCTCCGCTGCTGGTTTATCCCCGACCATTACGGTCGCGCTGCCGGGGTCCGTTTTGTCGCCGGTCTTGTGCGCATCAAATTCGTAAGCAGCCAAAGAAAAGCCTTGCGCAAATGCACCCACATGTTTCAGCGTTCCCGCCAGCACCATCGCATCAGATTTGCCAGCGGCCTTTCGTGCGGCGGCACCTGCTTTGCGCGCAACACTGTCGTCCGCGCGTTTCGACAATTTCACAGCCACCACAGCAGCCGCAGCGATGCCTGGCAGAAAATCCAGTGATTTGGTGCCGCCCTCGTCCATCTCTTCAAAGACTGAGCTTTCGACCAGGCGCGCCAAAGCGCCTTTTGATAGCTTGTTCACCCGACGCGCAAGCGCGTCCATTTTGCCCTCGGGCGACAGAATCGCCACGAGCTTTCCCTCAAAGCTGTTGATCTGGTCGAGATCGGTTTCGAGGAAAGAAGGGGTCAGGGTGGCAGTCATCGGCAACTCCTTGCGCAAATGGGGGTGTTTCCCATCGGACTTAGGCCGTTTGGGTGGATTTGACCATGCCTTGCAATGGTATGCGCCAATGAAATCGACTAGTTTGCCCCCGAAGACTTGCCGTTGCCACGGGGCCCCATTTGAGACAGCTGGACCGCTATGTATTGTCCCAACTCGTCGGGCCGTTCATCTTTTTTGTAGTCATCTTTGGCGGCATCTTGTGGCTGAACCAAGCGCTGCGAATTGTGGATGTGGTCATCAACAACGGCCAAAGCGGATTGGTGTTTGCCGAATTGTCCGCCTACTTGTTGCCCAAGGTATTGGAAACGGTTGTGCCGGTGGCTGCATTTGCCAGCGCAATCTTCCTGACCAATCGGCTGTATTCAGAGGCGGAATTGGTTGTGTTCATGGGGGTCGGCGTCAGCCCGGCTGATGCAACACGGCCCTACTTTGTCTTTGGCACCATTTGTTTTGTCATGATGGCCTTGCTGACCCAGTTACTGACGCCCATGTCCATGGGACGTTTCCAGGAACGTCAGCACCAAATCAGCCAAGAATTTCTGACCCAATTCATCGTTGAGGGTGCTTTTGCCAGCCCGGCGCCCGGTGTGACCATCTTTTTTGGGGAAACCGCCCCCGATGGCGCACTGAAAGATGTGGTGATCAACGACCAGCGCGGGCGCACTCTGGTCACGCACACCGCACCCGAAGGGCAGGTACTATCGGACCCGGCTGCGCCGAAATTGATCCTGTTTGACGGTACGATCCAACGAATGTCGACCGACCGCCGTCTGTCTACGATCCACTTTGAAAACCTCAGTTACGACTTGAGCCAGTTTGCCAAAGAAGCCTCTCAGCGCACTTACAACGACTTTGAATTGTACAGTTGGGAGTTGATCGGCAGCGGGCGCGCAGATGCTGTAACCCCGGTTCGTCGGTTGACCGAATTTCACGACCGCATTGTAAAATCGCTCTTGGCAGTGGTCGTCCCGGTACTGGGCGCTATCGTGCTGATTTCATCCGGATTTTCGCGTTCGGGATTTTTCCTGCGTATTGCGCTTGGCGTGGTTTTCATGGTGGCCATCAACGCCGTACGCGGAGTAGTACAACCTTTGGCAGGATCAGAGGCGCAGTTTTGGCCAGCCTTCTACATCCCGGTACTGTTAGCCTTCGGCGTGGTGGGCATCTTACTGCGGGCCGGACTTGCGCCGTGGAAGTCGGGCATAATGGGTGTCTTTCGTCCGAATCGGGGGCCTACATGACGCTCTACCTCTACTTCGGGCGCCGTTTTCTGGCAGCTTTCTTGCGGGTCTTTGTGATCCTGGCGTTGCTGCTTTTTGTGCTCGAAACACTTGAGACGATACGAAGCCTATCGCGGTTCGGAGTGGAATTTCCCCAATCCATGATGTTGGCAGCGTTTTCCACGCCGGCGCTCACGCTGCAAGCCTTGCCAATCGCAGTGATGCTGGCGGGTTTGATGTTCTGCGTCGGCCTGGCGCGGTCCAACGAATTTGTGGTGGCGCGGGCTGTGGGTGTCCCGGCCCTGCGCGCAATGGTCATGCCCGCGCTTTTTGCCGCCGCCGTTGGTTTGGCCGCGATCCTGTTTCTGAATCCGCTGGCAGCCAGCTTTTCGGTGCGCCATGACATTTTGAAAGATGAGCTAACCGGGTCCGCCCAGCGCGCCGTCAGTTTCTCCGCTGAAGGGTTTTGGTTGCGTCAGAAAGACGACATGGGCCACACGGTTTTGCACGCGGAAACGGCGTTCGCCAGCGGGACAACACTGCGCAACGCCACTGCTTTTGTTTCTGATGAAAATGGCGATGTATCGCGCCGTATCTTTGCGCGGACCGCAATCCTGTCCGACGATCAGTGGATTTTCACTAACGGCAAAAGGTGGGAAATCGGCGCGGGCAGCGAAAACCCCGAAGATGAGGCCGAGACCTTTGAAATCATCCGGTTTAACACTGACATTACGCCCGATCAGATCCTTGATGGATATCCGAAGCCGGAAAACGTACCAATTTGGGACAAGCGACGGATGATCCGTCAGATTGCCGAGGCAGGGTTTTCCACCCTGCCCCACCGGCTGCATTTGAACGCAGAACTGGCCCGTCCGTTGATGCTGATGGCGATGATGATCATCGGGGCAGCCTTCACGTTGCAAAACGCGCGCCTTGGTAACCTTGGTGTGTCCGTGTTTCTGGCACTGGTATGTGGTTTTTCGCTCTACTTCCTGCAGAACCTTGCTATGACTTTAGGCGAGGCTGGAGAGATACCGGTCTTTGCGGCGGCATGGGCCCCGCCGCTGGCTGCAATCTTGTTTGCAATCGGACTTTTTCTGAGGTTCGAAGACGGGTGAAACAGATAGAAAAGGACCCTGGGGGGGGCATGCGCCGACTTTTCGCGTATCTTTGCTTTGCTCTACTTTGCTGGGCTGCCGTGCCCGGGCTGGCGCAGACGCGCGTCGGCACCGATGGTCCGATCTCTTTAGTCGCCGATAATGTCAGCTTTGATCCAGCGGCCGGTGTTCTGGTGGCCCAAGGCAACGTGAACATTTTTCGCGGAACCCAGATTTTGCGCACCGAACGCGTGATTTTCGACCAGCGCAAAGGACAACTTAGGATCCCAGGTCCCCTGGTACTGGCTGACGGTACGAAAGTTGTGACCAAGGCAAACGGAGCTGTCATCGACAGCGACCTGGAAAACGGGCTGATTGAAGGCGCGAATCTTCTGATCGAGGAACAATTGCAGGTGGCCGCAACCAGGTTTCACCGCAAAGACGGCAAGTACAAAGTGCTGGACAATGCCGTAGCGACCGCATGCCATGTCTGTTCAAAAAACCCAATTCCGTATTGGCAGATCCGATCACGGCGTATTGTGCATGATGAGGCAGCGCGCAGGTTGTATTTCGAGTCTGCAACGCTCGCGGTGCTCGGTGTTCCAATTTTTTATACCCCTCGGCTGAGCGTGCCGGACCCGTCCGTCCAGCGCGCCACGGGTTTTCTGGTGCCTCGGATCACAAATTCCAACCTGTTGGGGTACGGCATTTCAGTGCCCTACTATGTTGTTTTGGGCGACCATTCTGACTTTACGATTACACCGCGCGTCTTCACCAAAGGCAGCGCGATCATTGGTCTTCAGTACCGGCGCGAAACCAAACGCGGCCGGTACCAGATTGAAGGTCATGTGACCGCATCCGACGACCTGGAGCCGCACGAAACCCGGTCGTCCCTGTCTGCCAGTGGCACTTTTTTGCTGCCGCGCGAAGTTGTGCTTTCATTTGGGATCGAGGTCGCTTCAGACAAATCGGTGCGCGACGACTATGATATCAAAAACGATGGCAACGACCGGCTTACAAGCTTCATCAGCCTGTCGCGCACGCGCGCCAACACGATCGCCATCATCACTGCCCGCGCCACGCAATCCCTTCGAACAAATGAGGTAGACACCGATATCCCCGTGGTTTTGCCCGAACTCTTCGCTCGCAAAACATGGGCCGACCCTTATCTTGGTGGAAAGTTCGGCCTAACGGCGCAATCCGTAACGCTGCTGCGGGACAACAAAAACAGGTTTTCGCGAATAGGGCTGACCGCAGATTGGTCAGGGGAATGGATTACCCGCGGCGGCTTGGTGTTTGATGCCTATGCCGGAGTGACAGCAAACAGCTATTACACCCGCAACTACACCGGGTTCGCTGATGGCACTACGACCGAGATCACACCTACAATGTCTGTTGGCTTGCGTTATCCGCTTGCCCGTCAAGTCGGACGCGTCACTCATCTGATTGAGCCGCGCATTCAAATTGTTTGGACCCCGGGCGGAACCCGTACTAATCCCAATGAGGACAGTACTCAGCTTGAGTTTGAGGAAACCAACCTTTTCTCGCGCAACCGTTTTCCCGGCTTTGATCGCACGGAACAAGGCCTGCGCGCTAATATCGGTCTGACTTACAAACGGATCGACCCCGAAGGGTGGAGCCTGGGCGTAACTGTGGGCCGGGTTTTTCGTGAACGTGACTTGGGCCAGTTTGGAGCAGGCACAGGCCTGACAGGTAACCGATCGGACTATGTGACAGCGCTAACGTTTAACTGGCGCGATCGGATCGATTTTATCAACCGAACTTTGTTTGATGATGACTTTTCCGTATCCAAGAACGAAGCGCGGCTGGCACTGACTTATGACCGGTTTGTAGCAGAAGCATCGTACATCTGGCTGGAACAAAATGTGGTAGCCAGTGCGTCTGATCGCACTCACGAGGCCGCTCTCGGCTTTAAATACCGATATAGTGATTCATGGAGCTATTCCGGGAAGTGGCGCCAAAACCTGGAGACCGGCCAATCGACATCGGGCGAGTTCGGGTTGCGCTATGAAAACGAATGTATCGCGTTTAACCTTTCCTACTCGCTTCAATTTGAAGGCTCTGGTAGTGTCCGCCCGTCACGGGAATTTGGCCTGACAGTGGAACTGGCTGGCCTTGGGACCAAAAAGCGAAAGAAACGCTACGCGCGACGATGCGCTGCATTATAACGGGCAAAAGACTGGGGCTTGAGAACTGATATGAAACGGCTTTTCCTAAGTTGTCTGCTTGTGTTGGCCCTTGTGGGCCCAGGCTTAGCGCATCACACGAAAAAATCCGGTAATAATCCATTTGCCGTTGCCATACGGGTAAACGACAGGGTGATCACTAACTACGAGATCAGCCAGCGCATACTATTGTTGCGGGCTTTTGGCACCACAGGGGATCTGCAAAAGATTGCCGAAGACCAGCTGATTGACGAACGCCTGCGTCTGCAGGCAGCGACAGATGCTGGCATCGTGGCCAGTGAAGAAGAGATAGAAGAAGGCGTGGGTGAATTCGCCCAGCGCGGCGGCTTGAACGCCGATCAGCTTTACGCCTACGTGCGGTCACGCGGTGCAGATCGCGAAAGCATGCAGGATTTTGTCCGTGCGGGCTTGCTGTGGCGCAACCTGATCCAAGCCCTTTTTGGCCCGCAGTCTGCCGTGACCGAAACCGAGATAGACACCGCCCTCAGCCTTCAGTCGGGCAGAGATGCGCAGGAGATCCTAATCTCTGAAATTCGGATCCCAATTCAGGCCAACAACGAGGCCGCCGCGCAAGAGTTGGCCGAACGTCTTTCGCGCGAACTGAAATCAGAGGGCGCGTTTGCCTCCGCCGCGCGGCGCTATTCTCGCGCGCCGTCGCGGGGGCGTTCCGGTCGGCTGGATTGGCTGCCTGTTTCAAACCTGCCGCCGGAACTGGCTGGGCAGATCATGGCGCTTCAACCCGGTGAAGTGACCGCCCCTGTACCACTTGGCCAAACTGTCGGGCTGTTTCAATTGCGCGGTGTGCGTCCCGCGAAGAACCAGGGCGAAGTCGGGCCTGCCTCGCTGACCTATGTCACCGTTAATGTGCCTGTGTCCAACCGGTCCGAGGCCGAGGCAATAAAGCTGATCAATGACGTGGATACCTGCCTGGATTTGCGTGCGAAATCAGAACGTTTCAAGGTTTCCCCGTCTTTCACCGACCACGTGAATGAGGCATCCTCGCTACCCGCGACACTGGCTGTCGAATTGGCCAATCTGGATCCAAACGAGTCCTCTTATTACACTAATTCGGCCGGCGGCCTGACGGTGGTAATGCTGTGCTCTCGCTTGCGCGACCTGCCGGAAGGGGCACGTGAAAACATCCGCAATGCATTGTTTCAGCAGCGGATCTCCGGGTTCGGCCAAGGTTACCTGCAAGAACTAAAAGGCGACGCTGAAATCATCCGCACAAAATGACCGGCGTCATTGCGCTGACTGCGGGAGATCCGGCGGGTGTGGGGCCGGAGATTGCCGTCGCTGCGGCGCAATCCGCTGGCGTCCCATTTTGTGTGATCGGTGATCCCCGACATTTTGCGGCTGCCGCAGAGGCGAACGATGTGGCGCTGGTGGAAGTAACATCACTTGAAAACGTGGCCACCGCGCGGGGTCTGGCGATATTGCCCTTGGATTTCGAAAATGACGCCACCCCCGGCACACCGGATCATGCCAACGCCCAGGGGACAATTCGTGCGATAGAAACCGCCGTTGAACTTGCCCAGACGGGTGCTGCGGCGGCGGTCACCACGCTGCCGATTAACAAGCAAGTTCTGATCGAAGGCGCTGGGTTCAATTTCCCCGGCCACACCGAATTTCTGGCTCATTTGGGTGGCGTGGACCGGTCGGTGATGATGTTGACCGCGCCAGAATTGTCGGTAGTGCCGGTGACCATCCATATCGCATTGGCTGAGGTTTCTGCAGAACTCACTGGGGCTGCAATTGATGAAACGATCCGCATAACTCGTGCCGCTTTGATCCGGGACTTCGGCATTTCCGCCCCGCGCATTGCGGTGGCGGGGCTGAACCCGCATGCGGGCGAAGGCGGGATCATGGGCCGGGAAGAGATTGAGGTGATCACCCCCGCACTCGACGCCTTACGCGCTGACGGATTTGACATTACCGGCCCCCTACCCGGAGACACAATGTTCCATCCACCTATGCGCGCCACTTACGATGTGGCGGTGACGATGTACCATGATCAAGGACTTATCCCGATCAAAGCCATTAACTTTGCCGAAGGGGTGAATGTGACGCTTGGGCTACCGTTCATCCGCACCTCCCCCGATCACGGCACGGCCTATGGCCTGGCTGGTACAGGAAAGGCGGACCCCACCAGCCTGATCGCGGCCCTGCGCCTGGCACACCAGATGGCCGAAACCCGTGCACGCCATGACAGCCGCAACTGACGGCCTGCCTCCGCTGCGGGAGGTGATCAACGCCCACGGGCTTCGCGCGCGCAAGGCGCTTGGGCAGAATTTTCTGCTGGACCTGAACCTGACGTCAAAAATTGCCCGACAAGCGGGTGATTTGACGGGTTTTGACGTGCTGGAGGTTGGCCCCGGCCCCGGTGGTTTAACCCGCGCGCTGCTTTACGAAGGCGCGCGTCATGTGGTGGCGATAGAACAGGATAGCCGCTGCTTGGCCGCATTGGCAGCGGTGGCAGATCACTATCCCGGTCAGTTGACGGTGCTGGAAGGGGATGCGCTCAAACTGGATCCCCACGCCTATCTCTCAGGGCCAGTTAGAATTATATCAAACCTTCCATACAATGTGGGGACTGAGTTGCTAACCCGCTGGCTTTCTGCGCGAGACTGGCCGCCGTTCTGGTCAACCGCCACGCTGATGTTCCAAAAAGAAGTTGCCGCACGGATCGTCGCGCGTCCCCGTACAAAGGCGTACGGACGGCTTTCAGTGCTGGCTCAGTGGCGTGCAGATGCACGCGTGGCCATGGAAGTGCCTGCGGCGGCTTTCACCCCACCGCCAAAGGTCACCTCTGCCGTTGTACATCTGCAAGCATTGCCGCAACCGCGGTATCCCGCTGATGCACGCGAGTTAGAACGCGTAGTCGCCAAAGCTTTTGGCCAACGGCGGAAGATGTTGCGAGCCTCGCTCAAAGGTATGGCCGTCGACCTGGAAGATCGGATAGCAGCGGCGGGGATCAAACCGACTCAACGGGCTGAAGAATTGTCTATTGAGGAATTCTGTCGCCTGTCGGAGCAACTCAACGCGACCTGATTTAGCTGTCTATCCAAAGGCGCGGCTTCGCCGCAAGACAACAAGTCGCTGCGCTCCAGCTAAGGGGCCAGCCCCTCGGCTGCGCCTCACCCAGGGATATTTGAAAACAAAGGAAGTCAGAGCGTCGCGCAATGAGCGCTTTTGCGATTGCTGAATACACTAGAGCATTTCGATTTTAACCTGAGGCATATCCGGCAGCCTTGAAGTAGTTCCAGCACTCGGTTGGGTCGTATAGATCGCAGATTGCCCCTATTGCCTCGAAGACCTTTGTAAAGGTTCTTGCCCCGATCCGTCGCAAGTGGGCTTTCAGCTTGGAGAAGGCTTGTTCGATTGGGTTCAGATCGGGCGAGTACGGTGGCAGGTAGAGGAACCAGCAGCCGTGGTCGCGCAAGGCCTGCGCGGCCTCCCTGTTCCGGTGCGTCGCCAGGTTGTCGAGAGTGACAACGGTGCCGGGGGCGATCTCTGGGACCAGCACTTCGCGGATGTAGGCGGCAAAGGCCGGGCCGTCCATTGCGCCCTTGATGACCCACGGAGCGATCAGGGCGTCTTGTGTCAGGCCCGCGATCAGGGTTTGGGTTCCCCAACTGCCGAAGGGTGCATCCATTGTCAGACGCTCGCCCCGCTTCGCCCTGCCACACAGCCGGGTCAGGTTGGTCTTGACCGCTGTTTCGTCAATGAAGACTACGCGATCCGGCAAGGCCGCAATGGCAGGACACCGATGTCTGATCCAGTCGGCGCGTTGTTGTCTTACCTTGGCGCGACGGTGCTCGGTGGCAACCAGCGACTTTTTTTGTACGTGAAGCCAAGCCGGGACAGCAGGTTGGCGATCGAGGAGTGGTGCACCCGCATGCCTTCTGCCTCGGCCAGCGCATCGCGCAGTTCAAAGAGCGTGATGTCGGGATCTTGTGCGATCAGTTCCTCAAGGAAGGCCTGATGCGGAGCCAGCTTACCTTTACCGCGCGGCGGTCCTTGAGGGGCGGGTTCCGCATGGCCCCTGTTTCTTACCCGATGCGCCCAACGCGCACCCGTCGCGGGCGACAGCTTAAGCCGCAAAGCCGCCGCGCGCCCGCTTAACCCTTCTTCAATGTATTTCTGAAACCGCGTCCTGAGTGCTGACGGCAAAGGTGCTGACATAATCCATCCTCCCAAACACGATGAATCACATCTGGACCTTCATGGGAATCCCAAACGATTCAAGTCCAGACCGAAACGCTTTAGTTCGATGCCAAAGGATTGGGCGTCCATCTTTCCTTTGTTCTTAAATATCCCCGCCGGAGGCGCACGCTGCGCCAAACGTTCCGGTTTTAGGCGAAGCAAGACATCATTCCGCGGCTTTCGCCTCTTCTACCGGCTCTTCGGCAGACACTTCCGGCTTTGGCTTGGGCGCCGCCCGCTTGCGCGCTGGCTTTGCCGCGGGTTTTGCGGGCGGTGTGTCGCTTTCAGGGGTTTCCACAAGGTTCGATGCCGCTGAATCCTCTTCTCCGGGGAAGACGTCTGCCCCATCTGGGATGGCAGGTTGATCGCCTGAGCCCACATCCACAGGGCCGTTAGCCCGGTCACGCTGCCGGCCTTGGCTTTTGTTGCCGCCGTCGTTTTGCTGTTGCTGTTGGCGCTGTTGTTCCTGCTGTTCGCGGCGCGCCTCTATATCACGCTGTGCTTCACCCAACATGCGCACATAGTGTTCTGCATGTTGCAGGAAGTTTTCCGCCGCTACCCGGTCGCCGGACAACTGCGCGTCGCGCGCCAGGGTTTGGTATTTATCAATAATCTGCTGCGGGGTACCGCGCACTTTGCCTTCGGGACCGGAACTGTCGAATACGCGGTTTACAACATTGCCCGGGTTTGAACGGTTGCGGTTGTTTTTGTTCCGCGAACGCGACTTTGAAGAAGATCTCATATGATCTCTGCGCCTTTGTTTTTTGTCATCTTGTTTTGATTTGGGCCGCCCCTTAGGCCCTGCCGGATAGATATCGCACTGGCTGATCTTTGGATGATCTGGTGAGGCGGAACGCCATTGGTTCCCCGCCTCGGGTGTAGTTTTACACCCCGAATCCATCCCTGTACAAGCACTAATGGCGAATTCCAGCGGTTTTGAACGATTTACAAGGCGATTTGCGCGGAAATCACCCGATCTCTGCCATCAAAGTCCTGCGTGACGTCCAAGTCCTTGAAACCAGCCTTCGACAAAAGCTGCATAACTGCCGCAGCCTGATCTGGTCCTATTTCAAGAAGCAGACGCCCGCCAGGGTTCAAGTGCTGTGCCGCATCCTTGGCAATCTGCCGGTAGGCTTCCAGTCCGTCGCCACCGGGGGTAAGCGCCACAGTTGGTTCCCAATCCCGAACCTCCGGCGCCAGGGACGCAAATTCCGCTTCAGTTACATAAGGTGGATTTGACACAATCAGATCGTACTGGCCTTCCACCAAGTCAAACCAGCTTCCTTCTTTGAATTCTACGCGATCCGCCAAACCCAGAGCTGCGGCGTTAGCCTGAGCAATGCCCAGCGCATCAATTGAACAGTCAACGCCAACCCCTTGTGCTCCGGGCCATTCAGCCAGCAGGGTCAGCAAGATTGCGCCAGACCCGACGCCTAAATCGAGCACGCGTTCTGCCCCTTTTTGCAACGCCTGTGCCACCAGCACTTCAGTCTCCGGGCGTGGGTCCAGCACATTACCCGTTACCTGAAACCGGCGTCCCCAAAACAAGCGATGGCCGATAAGATGGCTGACAGGTTCGCGTGCGAGCCGGCGTTTGATCAGGTGTTCAAAGCGGCTGACGTCCTGAGGCGTCAGCATGCGGGACAATTCCAGGGTCAGGCGTCCGGGTTCCACGCCCATTACGTGGGACATCAACGCCCGTGCATCACCTGTCGCATCGTCTCCTAGAAGGGGCTGTAAAAGTCTGACCCCACCGCGCAAAACCATTCCGGCCGATTGGATCACGGGTCAAGCTCTGCCAGTCGAGTGGCCTGATCATCCGCGATCAGCGCATCTATGATCTCATCCAAATCGCCTTGCATGACTTGATCAAGTTTATAAAGCGTCAGGTTGATCCGGTGGTCGGTCATGCGACCTTGCGGAAAATTGTAGGTGCGGATCCGTTCTGACCTGTCACCGGACCCCACCTGACCTTTTCGGTCCGCCGCACGGGCATCTGCGGCCTCTTGTCTTTTGAGGTCATAGAGCCGTGTGCGCAGCACCTGCATCGCAATCTCGCGGTTGCGATGCTGGGATTTTTCGGCGCTGACAACCATTATGCCTGACGGGATGTGGGTAATGCGCACAGCGCTGTCGGTGGTGTTTACGTGCTGGCCGCCCGCACCGCTGGCGCGCATGGTATCGACCCGGATATCAGTGGCAGGAATGTCGATATCGACCTCTTCCGCCTCCGGCAAAACCGCGACCGTCGCGGCAGATGTATGAACCCGCCCTCCACTTTCAGTCACCGGAACGCGCTGTACCCGGTGAACGCCGCTTTCAAATTTTAGCCGCGCAAAAACGTTTTGCCCGCGCACGTTGCAAACAGCCTCTTTGACGCCGCCGATCTCTGTCGCGCTTTCTTCTACAATCTCAAATCCCCAACCAGCGCCTTCGGCGAACCGTTGGTACATGCGCAAAAGATCCCCCGCAAAAAGTGCCGCTTCGTCCCCGCCAGTGCCCGCGCGGATCTCCAGGATCGCGGACCGGGTATCAGCCTCATCTTTGGGTAAAAGCGCCAGTTTAACGGAATGCTCTGCATCCGGCAGGGCTTCGCGTAGGGTGGCAAGCTCTTCGGTGGCCAGGTCGCGCATCTCTGCGTCGTCCAGCATTGCTTCTGCCTCTTCCATGTCACTTAGCAGCGAAGTATAGCGCATGACCATCGCGACGACGGGCCTGAGTTCTGCGTATTCGCGGCCCAGTTCAGCGAAGTCGGCATCCACTGCACCTTCGGCCATTCGCGCCTCAAGATAGGCAAACCGGTCGGTGATCTGGGCAAGTTTTTCAAGCGCGATCATGGGCGGATGTGGCGTGTCCCGGCTGGTGTCGTCAAGTGGGAAGTGACTTTTGACGAAACGGCTGCTAGGCTGGACATATGAAACCGAAGGCTCTCTTTTTTGCAGCCGTTTTGGCGGCAGCACCTACGTTTGCTACGCCCGACCAAGTTGAATGGCCGGAATGTTTTTGCACCGATAAATCCGGGTCCCGTGTGGAATTGGGTGAACTGCGATGCATGTTAGTGGATGGTCGAAATTTCACCGCGCGGTGCGAGATGTCGTTGAACAACCCGATGTGGCGCGAGATTGACGAAGGCTGTCTTTCGTCCCAAAACGACGGGACGACAGAAATCAACAGCACCTCTTAAGGGCGAGCCCCTACTCCCCAAGTCCGATCTTTTTCAGCCAGCGGCGTACGCGCGCTTTGTTTACGCCGAGGTCGGAGCGACCAAACCGAGATCTGGAATAAATGTCGAGTTTTGCGCCTTCGCCTTCTGGCGAAACACGCACCGAGATATAGTCTGGATACGCCATGGTTTTGGTGCGCACCACATAGGTCACGTGGCCCTGCGTTGCACTGCCAGCCAGAACGGTTGCGCCTTCTGACCGGGCAACTGTATCGAGTTTTTCTGACAAGGCATCAGGCGACAAAGCGAACGTGGGAGCGGGACCGTCAGCTGAACTTGCTGCGCTTAACAGGTATTGGTTGGGCTTCGCTGTTTTTGATACAGTGGCCGGGTCCACGTGCCAGATTGAAGGATTTGATGGCGCGATCCGCACGTAGATAACAAAAGCGACAATCGCTGCTGCTAAGATGTAGATTACAAACATTTGGCGCCTCATATGTCATGCCCGGCAACTTTGGGCGGTTTGGGTCGGTGTTTCATTTTTTCGGCAAAGCCAACCACGATGTCGACTGGTTTATGACGGCGGCACGCCTGACGTTACGTCTGAATAGTGAAGCATGGGGCTGCGACCAGCGAGGTTATTCCTGCGCGACAGCCTGCGGCGCGTCAACGATCGCTTCAAGGTCATCGAGGTTCAGCGGCGGCGCCAATGGGTCTGTGAACACATCCTGCGCCGGCTCAAATGTCTCCGCCAACGCGGTTTGCGTCAAACCGACACCGCGTACCACACCGCCACTGCTGCCCATCGGACCGTAAACGGTTTCGCCAACTTTTACGAACGTCCCGCCGGCATTGCCGGTTTTAAGCTTAGCCGTTTCTGCCCCCGGTGGCAGGCGAAAGCTTTGGCCTGCGTCCAGAATTTGCTCAAACAGCACAGAGCCGTCGTCGAAGTAAATCTGCACCCAGGCGGGGCGCAAAGCCACCACATCCACCGGCGGCGGTCCTTCGGCAACAGTGACCGGGGGGGCGACCTCCTCTTGCACGGGGCGTTCGGGAACTTGTTGATCCGCATAAGCGCCTACGGACCCTGCATCGATCGTGGAAATGGGGGCATCACGCGCCACCATTTGTGGCAGTTCCAGTTCTTGCGGCCGATATAGTTGATCGAGATTGGCGGGCTTGGTCGGCTGCGTAGGCGACAAGGCCACGACGTTGTCTGCCTGTCCTGCAGCATCATCGGGCGCCTGGTTAATCTCTGCCGTAACACCTGGCGTCTGGTTGACCGGCACAAATTGCACGCGCTGCACTTCTTGCAGAACAGACCAACTGCCGTAGCCCAACCCCATGATCAAGATCAGCAAAATCGCCACGGATCCCATGGCCGACGGCGACAAACGAGCCAAAAAGCCAGGTTCAGCCGGCATATTGGGAATGCGCGGCTTGGCAATCGGGTCAGCCAGTGAAGGCCGGACCGGCGTGGCAATAATAGGTGAAGACTTCGGGGCTTGCGTCAGGTCCGGGTGCACCCCGTTAAAGCCGCTTTCTTCGCAGAACCGCACAAAACAGTCGTCTGCGTCCATGTCCAGATAGCGCGCATAGGACCGCACATACCCGGCGATGAAGCCCTGGCTTTGGAAGGCGGACGGGTCACAATTTTCGATGGCGGCTATGTAGGTCGCCTTGATCCTGAGGTCGCGTTGTACATCCAGAAGGGACTTGCCGAGAGTCGCCCGTTCACCCCGCATTTGATCGCCGAGTGTAACCTCAAAGGCATCGAACCCACGCGGGTTCTTAATGTCCAAGCGCTCTTCCATGCGTGAGAGCCTGTCCCCTAGTTCGGTCCTGGTTAGCCAGTACCTTGTCTTCCCGGTGCTCATTTGCCTCAGCACCTTATTATAGCCGCTGATTCGTAGCAGCCTGTTTGATTGCGCTTTTTATAGCACATGCAACTGAATTTGACGACCCGCAAGACGATTTTGCAGGGTATTGTAAAAATGGCAAAAAGGCGCCTCGGATTTTGCCTAAGCGGTTTGATCCAAACGGTTTAGCGCGCATTGACCCCAAAGTGTGTTCAGAGCATTGACCAGATCGTTGATCATGGTGTCCGAGTGCACCGGGGAAGGCGTGAACCGGAGCCGTTCTGTACCGCGCGGCACGGTCGGAAAGTTGATCGGTTGCACGTAGATGCCGTGGTCTTCCAAAAGCATGTCGCTGACCATCTTACATTTCACAGGATTGCCGATGTGGACCGGTACAATGTGGCTGCCGTGATCGTCCACCGGCAGGGAAAGTGCGCGGAACCGGTCCTTTAACTGCTGGGCTTTTCTTTGGTGTGTCGCGCGCAGGGTCTGGTCAGTTTTCAAGAACTCCACAGACGCGTTGGCAGCAGCGGTAATCGCCGGTGGTAGCGATGTGGTGAATATAAAGCCCGGTGCATACGACCGGATCGCGTCCGCCAACCGTTCAGATGTGGCGACATAACCGCCCATCACACCATATGCCTTGGCCAACGTTCCGTTAATGATGTCTATCCGTGCGGCCAACCCATCTCGTTCGGTCACACCGCCACCACGTGAGCCGTACAACCCAACCGCGTGAACCTCATCAATGTAGGTCAGTGCGTTAAACTCAGTCGCGAGATCGCAAATTTCCGCAATGGGCGCAAAGTCACCGTCCATTGAATAAAGCGACTCGAATGCGATCAGCTTGGGCGCCGACGGCGGCAATTGTTCAAGCAGTTCTCTAAGGTGGGCCACATCGTTGTGGCGGAAAATGTGCCGTTCGCATCCTCCGTGGCGGATGCCTTCGATCATGCTGGCGTGATTGAGTGCGTCGCTTAGGATTATGAGCCCAGGCAAGAGTTTTGGCAGCACACTCAGGGTTGCCTCATTGGCATTGTAAGCGGAGGTAAATAGCAACGCCCGTTCTTTACCGTGCAAATCGGCCAACGACACTTCCAAGGCTTGGTGATAGCAGGTGTTGCCAGAGATATTGCGCGTCCCACCTGATCCCGCGCCCGCCGTATCAGCCGCTTGGGCCAGTGCATCCAGCACAACGGGGTGCTGTCCCATGCCCAGATAGTCATTGCCGCACCAGACCGTGATTTGCTGCGTGCTGCCATCAGGACGTGTCCAGATAGCCTTGGGGAAATTCTCGTTCACCCGCTGAATATTCTGGAAAACCCTATACCGACCCTCATCCCGCAACTTCTGCAGGGCTTGGTCAATCATTGCGTTATAGGTCATGGCAGCTGCTTCCAGACGAGGTCGGTGGCTGTAGCGTGCATACGCTGCAGTCCGTTCCCGCCTCAAGACTTTTATCTGCGGCATTTCGTGGCGCACCAAATGCCGACCTGAAACACGAACGCCCGAGTTACCCCTTCTTTGTCCAAGAAAAGGCCTTTCGGGACGATTTTCTAACTTTTGAGAAATCACTAAACCAACCAAAGAAAATTCGCTCCAATACCAAGTATTGGAACCCTAACGCAGACCACGCACGCCCCCGTGTGCGCCAAAGTCAGTAAAAGTCAGTAAATGTAGCGAATTTGATCGGTCCAGTAGCGTTCCAGCCTGCGCAGGACCCCGTTGATCGTCAGCAGGCTGACGTCCCCCATGATGGCATCCGCTGCCAGCGCATTTGAATGACGTCCGAACAGATCAGCAACTGTTTTTCGGATGTCCCGACCTTTGTCAGTCAACCGCACGCGCACCGCGCGACGGTCAATTTCACACCTGTGGTGGTGCATGTATCCTGCCTCGACCAGTTTCTTGAGGTTGTAGGACACATTTGAACCCTGATAGTAGCCGCGGGTTTTCAACTCCCCTGCGGTCACTTCATTGTCGCCGATGTTGAACAGCAACAGCGCCTGTACCGCGTTGATGTCCAACAACCCCAACCGTTCAAATTCATCCTTGATCACATCAAGCAATAGCCTGTGCAGGCGTTCCACCATGGACAGGGTTTCCAGGTATGCCTCTAACGAGGTGTCGCCTGCGGCTTGCGCCCCTGCCTTGGATACTGCCGTTTGAAAGCTCATTTTGAAGCCTCACCATTTCCGTCTCACGCAGTTGTGACGCTAAAAAGCGAACGGAAGGTTAAGGAGCCCGGTGTTTTTGCAACTTCTAGAAGGAGACCGACGACAAATAAGTTAGAATTTTATCCAGTGCAGGCCGGTGATGGGCTGGTGCTGGCTGCGCGCCGTTGATCCAAGCGTATAGATCCTGGTCCATTTCCGACATCAACGCCTCGTGGGCGTCCAGGTCAGTGTCTAGCAGATCTTTCAGACAAGTATCCGCAAAACCGCCCAGGATTAGATCCATCTCTTTGATACCTCTGCGCCAACTGCGCAAGCGCAGGCGCTTCAGGCGGATGTCACGAGCCTCGTTCATGGATTTTCGTTAGCGCGGCTGGCCTGCGCTTGCAAGTCGCTGCATCGGGGCCTAGGACAGCAACGCCAGACAATAGGAGGGTGCGAATGCCGTTTCTTGCCAACACTGTCGCGGGTGTAAAACCATCGCAGACCATCGCAATTTCCACCAAAGCCGCGGAGCTAAAAGCCGCCGGGCGGGATGTCATTGCGTTGTCAGCAGGTGAGCCCGACTTCGACACCCCGGAAAACATCCGAAACGCTGCCAAAGCCGCGATGGACGCTGGCAAAACCCGCTACACCCCACCCGATGGCATCCCAGAATTGAAGGACGCCATCGTCGCCAAGTTCGCCCGCGACAACGGGCTGACCTATGAACGCAGCCAAGTAACCGTTTCCAACGGCGGCAAACAGGTGCTTTTCAACGCGTTGAAGGCCACGTTGAACCACGGCGATGAAGTCGTGATCCCCGCCCCTTACTGGGTCAGCTACCCGGACATGGTGACCATGTGCGGCGGCACATCGGTGATCGCGCAAACATCCATCCAGACCGATTTCAAACTGACGGCTGATCAATTGGAGGCTGCCATTACCCCGGCCACCAAATGGTTGATCTTCAACAGCCCGTCCAACCCTACCGGCGCCGGGTATTCGCACGACGAACTGAAAGAAATCACCGACGTGCTGCTACGCCACCCACATGTCTGGGTTATGACCGATGATATGTATGAACACTTGGCGTATGACGGGTTCGACTTTGTGACCCCCGCCCAGGTGGAGCCACAGCTTTATGACCGGACACTTACAGTCAACGGCGTGTCCAAGGCCTATGCAATGACAGGATGGCGGATTGGATACGCTGGCGGGCCAGAGGTTTTGATCAAAGCGATGCGGACGGTTCAGTCCCAATCTGCGTCCAATCCCAGTTCGATCAGCCAGTGGGCCGCGGTAGAGGCCCTTAACGGTCCGCAGGACTATGTGGAAAACTCGCGTCCAATCTTTCAACGGCGCCGTGACTTGGTTGTCGCTGCTTTAAACGCAATCGACGGCATATCGTGCCCCAACCCGGAAGGCGCGTTCTACGTCTATCCATCCATCGCCGGTTTGATCGGTAAATCCACGCTAGAGGGCGTTAAAATCGCCACCGACGAAGACTTCGCAACGGCATTGCTGGAGGCTGAAGGCGTTGCCGTGGTGTTCGGTGCGGCGTTTGGCACGTCGCCCGCGTTTCGCGTGTCCTACGCAGAAGCTGATGAGGTTTTGACAGAGGCGTGCAACCGCATAGCCCGCTTTTGCGCGGGCCTACGATAAGCTAAGACAGCCTCATCGGGTCTAATCGTTAGGGCTAAAGGGGAAGACGATGGCAGAAATCAAATCACTCTTTTTCCGCGTTCGCGAAAACGGGGCGGCTGTGTATCGTGTGGATGCGGAAAACCGGCAACGACGGCTCGACATGCAACAAATAGCCGTCGTCAATATCCGGTCCGGAGACGTGAAACCCCAGGGTGAGCAGGTGCCCACCGCCGCCGAGCGAAACGAAATCGATGCATGGGTGGTGGAGCGGCGCAAAATCGTCGAAGAACGGCGGATCGACGATCTGTTGCGCACTACCGATCACCTGAACCTGACTGCGCAATGGGTGCAAACCAAGGCCACTGACGAACAAATCGACCGATTTGCCGACGATTTATTGATGTCCATGCACGATCTGCGCCAGGCTATAGTGCGCCGAAAGGCGGATGCTTTGATGAAAAAATGACCACGTTCAGGTAGAACCGGGAAACTTATCTCGCAGCAGTCTTTTCAGGGGCTTACCTGTCGGATTGCGCGGAATTTCCTCCACAAAGGCCATCCCTTTGGGCTGTTTGAACCGCGCCAGTTTACCCTGACAGTGGGACATTATAGCCGCCTCTGACGCCGCATCGCTGGCAGGAACCACAACTGCGAAGGGACTTTCGCCCCAATCGGCGCTCGGCTGACCGATCACGGCCACGTCGGCCACGTATTCATGGGCCAGAAGCACGTTCTCGACCTCTGCCGGGTAGACGTTCTCGCCACCCGAAATGATCATGTCTTTAAGGCGGTCATGCACGGTCACATAGCCGTCCTCGTCCGATATCCCGATATCGCCGGAATGCAGCCAGCCGTCGACCAGTGTTTCCCCAGTTGCCGCAGTATTGTTGAGATATCCCACCATATTATGCGCACCGCGCATCAGAATTTCCCCAGGAGTGCCAGGCGGCACATCGTTGCCGTCCGGGTCCACCAGCCGGATATCTGTCATCAGATAGCCCTTGCCCGCCGCCCCTAGCCTGTTGCGCGCTTCGGCCCCCGGCAGGTAACACCCTGGCCCGAACGTCTCTGTCATGCCGTAGACCTGATGTATCTCTATCCCCAGATCGAGATAGGCGTTGATCAGTTCAACCGGCACAGGCGATGCGCCGGATAGGATACCGATCAAGCTCGACCTGTCACGCGCCTCGAAATCCTGAACCTTCAACATAAAATTCAGCATCGCAGGAACGGCCAGAGTGGAAGTGACACGCTCAGCCGCGAAAGTATCCCACATCGCCGCCGGGTTGAACTCTCGCATCAGGATCGCGGTGTTGCCGCAATAAATATGCGACAGGAGCGGTGTGGAGGCACCGACGTGAAAGAGTGGAAGGGCAATTAGATGGCGTTCCTCCGGCTCCATGCGGAACGTGGCTGCCACGTTTAAAATCCCCGCCATGGCGGTGCGATGGCTGTGAACCACCCCTTTAGGTCGCCCGGTGGTGCCGGAGGTATAGACATATGTCAGATGGTCATCGTTGTCTGCTAGAATGTCCGGCTCCGCCCCGTCTGCTACGTTTCGGGCCGACGTGTAGTCGGTGGCCCCATCCGCCGTTTCACCGCCGATTTGGATAAACTGGGTCAGTTTCGGCGGCAGATCAGCACGCAACGGGGTCACAAGCTCTGTAAACTCTACGCCGTAAACTAGGGTACCGCTGCCGCTATCAGACAGAATATAGTGCAGCTCTGGCGGGGTCAGGCGCCAGTTGAGCGGCAGAACCACGGCTCCAATCTTGGCGCAGGCGTAGTAAGTTTCAACAAATTCCACACCATTCATGCAGAGCAGAGCGACAACATCGCCCTTGCCAACACTCAAACCTCTCAACATGCCTGCCGTAGCATTCACCCGGGCATTAAGCGCGGCATAGGTCAGCCGTTCGCCACTGGTAAGGTCAACAATCGCTTCATTTTCGCCGTTGATCCACGCGCGTCTGCGGAGCAGCTCACCAATATTGTTCAAATGTCCCTCCTGCGCCGCGGTTTCTAGTCAAACCCTGCGCCACGATACCCCGATCGGTCAATGCTGGGGCGCAAACAGCCGAGCGCGCAAGCGAAGGTTGGACGCCGAAACTTGCAGAAAAAAGTGGAAATTTTGCGCACGAATTCGTGACGCCACATTAACCTGGACCGCGTTATCTGTGGAGTTATGCGCATTGTTCTACTTTTACTTCTTTTCTGTTGTCCTGCTTTGGCCGAACAGCCATGCCACGCTGAAATCCCCTGCCCCTTGGGGGATCGTTCGTACCATGTGAAAGAGCCTGATGGGTGGGACGGCACCTCGCCACTGCCTGTCATGCTCCATTTCCATGGCTGGCAGCGACAAGGCACGTTGATCGTCAAACACGCCCGCATTTCAGGGGCAACCCGGCGGCGGGGTGTGTTGTTGTTGGCACCAAACGGGCTCGGTAAATCTTGGGACTGGTGGAACCGCAGCACCGATAATGTGGCTTTTGCGGCCGCAGTGATCGAAGACGCAGCCAAGCGGTATCCGATTGATCGCAGCCGGATTTATGTGTCCGGCTATTCCTGGGGAAGCTCTATGGCCTGGCGGTACGTCTGCGAAAACGGGGATCAAGTGGCCGCACTTTTGGCGGTGGCCGGCACACTCGATCAAAACGACGCCTGCCCGGCTAGCCCGGCGGAGGTACGCCACGTTCATGGATTAAGTGACACGGTGATGGATTTCCCTTTTGGCCCCGGCGGTGACGAAACCGGGCCAGTGCGGCTGTGGCGGCAAAAATACGGCTGCGGTACCGGGGTTAATGAAGGCGCCTGGAATGTCACAAACCGCGACACGTTTCAGCGCACCACTTGGGACTGCGGAGCGCATCAAGTGACGCTTGATGTGCACAAAGGTGGCCATTGGATCCCGCGCGGATGGATCGCGCGCCAGTTGGATGAGCTTTTAGGCTTGGAACCAAGCTACCCCTGACGACTACACACCTGGCAGGTCCATGGAGCCCCGGCTGCAATATTTAGGCTATAGAAAAAGGTGGCCGGGAGCGCTTTGGCTCATAACCCGTCTGCTTTTCACTTGCGCTGCTTTGCGTGGCGCCGTTGATTGCGAGCAACGGAGGGACCACAATCAAAAGTAACTTGACTATCGAACGCGCGCTTGGCGATTGGTTGCGCGCGCGGCTGCACCCCGGTGTGGCTGAGTTCGTGATGTTTGTGGCCAAACAGGCCTGGGCATGTCTGTTTGGCATTCTCTTTATCATTGCGTTGATCCTGACCTCGCTGTTTTGGCAGCCGGATTGGGCGCTGACCCGTTATGACGGGTTGCTTATCTTTGCGGTCGCCACGCAAGCTTGTTTTCTGATTTTCCGCCTCGAATCCCTGAAAGAGGCGCGGGTGATCCTGATTTTCCATGTGGTGGGCACGGCAATGGAGATCTTTAAACTGCATATGGGGTCTTGGGATTACCCGGAGCCAGGCATCATAAAGCTTGGCGGCGTTCCCCTTTTTTCCGGGTTCATGTATGCCTGTGTCGGCAGTTATATGGCCCGTGTTGTTCGGGTTTTCGATATGCGTTTTGCCCCCTATCCGCCGTTTTGGATCACCGTGGCTCTGGCCGTTGCGATCTACGGCAACTTCTTCACGCACCATTTTGGCCCGGACATCCGCATCGGTCTTTTTATCGCCACGCTTCTGATTTTCGCGCGAACACGGATCTGGTTCTGGATCGGTGACAATGCCTATTGGATGCCTTTGCCGGTCGCGGCGCTTCTTTCATCTTTCTTTCTTTGGGTGGCAGAAAACGTTGGCACCCTGACCGGCACCTGGGCCTACAAAGGCCAAGCCACGTGGGAGATTGTGGGCTTGGCAAAACTTGGCAGTTGGTACCTGCTGCTCTACGTCTCATTCCTGCTGGTGACCCTTGTTTACCGCGATGTGCTTTTCAGGGACGCATACAAACCGCGATGATCCGTATTTTGATGCTTTTGACGATACTGGCTGCGCCCGCGCAAGCCTGCCGTCAGGCGCTGATCCTTGCGCTGGACGTGTCTTCGTCCGTTAGCCAGCGCGAATATGAACTGCAGCGTGATGGATTGGCAGGCGCGCTTTTAGACCCCCAGATCAAGGACTTGATCATCGGCGGCACTGGCAATGAGGTGGCAATATTTGTGTTCGAATGGGGGGATTACAATTACCAGCGGGTGTTGCTCAATTGGACCCTCATCACCGGCGAGGCTGCCTTGCAAGGTGCGGCGACCACAGTGGCCAGCACTCAGCGGTCCGGACCCACACGGGCCACGGGGATAGGCGGGGCGATGGGTTTCGCCCAAGCACGGTTTGCAGAAATGCGCGGCTGCACCGTCCACACACTCGATATCTCCGGCGATGGCAAAAACAACTCCGGCGAACGACCGGAATTCATGCGTGGCGCGCTGGCAGATCGCGGTGTAACCATCAACGGCCTTGTCGTGGCCACCCGCGATATCGCAGAAATGTCGGCCTACTATCAAAGCGCGGTGATCATCGGGCCTGCCGCTTTTGTGGAAACGGCCGCAGGTTTCGAAGACTATGGCCGCGCCATGAAACGCAAGCTGTTGCGGGAGCTTCTACCCGGCTTTGCTGCGCGCTGACGCCGCGTTGATTTTAGCGATGCAGGTGAGTAGCACTTTGTTGTCACGCGGGCGTCTTGGAGCTGCGCCAACTTACAACAAGAACACTCTGCTTAACGGGTCAAAATCATGAAAAGTCGCTTGAACGCTTACGCACCGATCATACTCGGTCTTACCCGTATAATGGCCGGATTGCTGTTCCTGGCCCATGGCACACAGAAAATGTTTCAGTTCCCGGCCACGGACTGGTCGCCGGAATTTTTATCGCAATTCTGGTGGGCCGGTGTGATCGAAACGGTCACCGGGTGTTTGATCGCCGTGGGATTTCAGACCCGTCCGGCTGCGTTTTTGGCCTCCGGCACTATGGCCGCAGCCTATTGGATCGCCCATGCGCCCGATGACTTTTTTCCGGTCAACAACAACGGTGACGCGGCAATCCTGTTTTGCTTTTTCTTCCTGTATCTGGTTTTTGCAGGCCCCGGAAAACTGAGCCTCGACGGCGCGCGCGGTTAAGCAGGCTTTCCCCGGCACCGTCAAGCAACTAGGCTGAGCGGATGCGGCTGGTTTTCTTGATCCTGATTTTGCTGTCTGCGCCTGCGCGGGCCTGCGACGTAGCGCTGGTGATGGCGCTCGATGTGTCGCGGTCCGTTGACAAGTACGAGTACTTTCTGATGCGCGACGGTATCGGTGCTGCGTTTCAGGACGCAGAGGTGGCTGACCTGATAGAAACGCTGCCGGGCGGCATCATGGCCACCGTCACCCAATGGGGCGGCTTGGGACAGCAAAGGCAAGCTATCCGGTGGTATACGTTGCGCACGCGGGCGGACATCAATCAGTTTGTGGTAGATTTCACAAGTCAGCACCGGGGGTTTTGGATGGCAGACACCGCCGTGGCGGAGGCTTTGATCCACGCTGATGCGATGTTCGGGCCTGAGGTCGCCGATTGCAGACGCCGGGTGATCGACGTCTCCGGCGACGGAATTGCCAACGCTGGAAACCCGGTTTTGCCCGTGTCACAGGCCATTGCGTCCAAAGGTGTAACCATCAACGGCTTGGTCATTGACGGCGCCCGCAATGACCCGGTCACCTGGTACGAAACCACGGTGATCGCAGGCCCTTTTCGATTTGTCGTGGTGGCGCGCAGCTATGACGACTATCGCGAAGCAATGGTGCGCAAATTGCTTCGAGAATTGACCCCTGCACTTTCCATGCGGTGAGTGCGACGCCAACTAGCGATCGGCGTTTGGGAAGAACAATTGCTGGTTTTCAACGCGGTATGACGCGATCAACGATTGTCCGCGCGGGGACAGCATCCAATCCACAAAGGCTTGCGCGCCTTTTGCGTTTACATGGGGAAAGCGATCAGGATTGACGGCAATGATGCCGTATTGGTTCCAAAGCGAGGGTTCCTGTTCCCACACGATCCGGTGGTTGCCCTTTCCCGCGAATGCGATCCAGGTGGCGCGGTCCGTCAGCGTGTAGCCGCCGATCTCCACCGCAAGGCGCAGCGTCGACCCCATGCCGGTTCCGGCTTCCAGATACCAAGATGACGGTTGCATCGCCGCCTCCAGATCGGTGATTGCCCAAAGTTCCTGTTCCTTTTTGTGGGTGCCGCTGTCATCCCCCCGCGACAACCACTTGGCGCGCCCCTGCGCAATGCGAGCCATGACGGCGTCCAATTCTCTGAGAGGCGATAGACCTATCGGATCTGAGTGTGGACCGACCAGGACAAAATCGTTGTACATCAGGTCGTGTCTTGCAACGCCGTAGCCTTCCGCAACGAAAGCCTCTTCCTCCGCGCGGGCATGGACAAGCAGTACATCCGCATCGCCATTGCGCGCATTGCGCAGGGCTTGCCCGGTGCCCACCGCCACAACCGCCACATGAAAACCTGTGTCCGCTTTGAACAGTGGCAGCAGATAGTCGTACAGGCCAGAATTTTGCGTGGACGTGGTCGATTGCACCAGCACGCGGTCCGTTTGTGCCCAAGCTGTCGTCGCACTGAGCGTAACCAGCAAAATCCAAAAAAGAGCGCGCAGCATCATCAAGCTTCCCGTCTGCCAGAGCCCGATCGCTAACCTGCGGCCGTTGATTGGGCAAGGCCCACAAAAGGCGTAAATCTTGCAACCCGATGTCGGGAACCATATATATGTGCTGTTCCTTTCAGGGACTATGGACATAAACGCGCTCGTAATAAGCGGTTCGGACCCGGGGGCGGTACCCGGCGGCTCCACCATAAACCCACCTGATACGTGGGCTTTTGATGGGGCCGAAATAGGATCGACGGACGTCTAAAGGGGTTTGCTTTGTCTCGGCTGGAAGCCACCGTTATCGGCGCACTTAAGCTAGTTGCAAATGACAACAAAGCTCCGGTGGCGCTCGCTGCTTAATGCAGTGCGTAATACCGAAATTTAAGTCCTAGCCCCTAGCAGGGTTAGGCGGGGTTCGCAGGCACCTGGCAACAGAAGCCTGCATACTTTCCAAACATTGTGCACCACGGCTAAACACCTCGCGACACGCGCCACTTCAGCGTTTTTGTCTTCCAACTCGGCATGAATGTCACCTCTGCGTCCTTGAAAGCCTGCCGTAGCGCGTCGGACAAAAGGAGTGATCCAGGATATCGGGTTTCGCGCCAAAGGTGGAATTTCTGGTTTTTGCCCCATCCAACGTCAGATCTTTCTTTTGTCCGCCGAAAGCCAAACCCATCTCTTCGTTCGAGACCGTGTGGGACGTGAACTTCGCGACGGCCGATAGCTCATCAATGATGCTGTCCTGCCGTGCTGTCATGTTCATTATAAAACACGGAACGCCGTAAGGTTGTTTGTTGGGGTGCGCGCTACTTTGAAGCGCGACTCCTATTAGAAAACAATAGGTTATCTAATAGGAGAATATCGCATGGGAGCCGTTTACACGCAACTATCACTGTCTGAGCGCCGTAGAATCTAGACTTGGTGGCACGCCAAGGTGCCCGTCAGAGAGATGGCGCGTGTCCTCAAACGCC
>JBCCET010000020.1:0-51559 GCA_039030095.1 Pseudomonadota bacterium
ATAGAGGCGAACATTCGGTCCAGCATCTGACCCGCGCGACCTACAAAAGGTTTGCCTTGCACATCTTCTTCGCGGCCCGGTCCTTCGCCCACGATCATGACCCGGGCTGCTGGATTGCCGTCGGAAAAGACAAGGTTACGCGCGCCCTTCTTAAGGGCGCAGTGGTCAAATACCGCCATTGCATTGCGCAAGTCTGTCAGCGTGTCAGCCCGGCCCGCCATTATCCGCGCGATATCAGGCGCGGTCTCCTGAACCTGGGGGATCACAGGGGGCGCGGACAGAGGTTGGATGTTCGATCCTGAACCCATCTTGGGCAGGGCAGGTGCCGGTGCCGCCTCATACCGGTTGACGGGGGCGTCTGAAATTGGATCGGACACACCCATCTCTACCTGCCAGGCCAGGGCGGCGAGAGCAGCGTCATAGGATAGGTGGCTGGCGTCAGGCAGACTCATAGCTTGCAAGATAGTGATCCCACAACGGAAGGGAAAGCGGTTCCATCTGTGCGATAGCGCTGCCAATTCCCCTTGCCGCCCCAAGACCGCATGCCTATAAGCGCGCAGCGGAATTTTGGAGACTGCATGGGGCTGCAAGCCAGGCATCTTCTGGGAATTGAACAGCTTATCCCAGCTGACATCACCGCTATTCTTGATCTTGCTGACGGCTATGCCAATCAGAATCGGAAGCCGGGGACGCGCAGCCATCCTTTGGCGGGCAAAACGCAGATCAATATGTTCTTTGAGAATTCCACCCGCACCCAGGCAAGTTTTGAACTTGCTGGTAAGCGGTTGGGTGCAGATGTAATGAACATGGCTGTCAGCGCCTCTAGCGTTGCGAAAGGGGAAACGCTGATCGACACGGCGCTGACCCTGAATGCGATGCATCCCGATCTGCTGGTGCTGCGTCATCCGAGTTCTGGTGCCGCTGATCTGCTGGCGCAAAAGGTGAATTGTGCGGTGTTGAACGGCGGAGATGGGCGACATGAGCATCCCACCCAGGCGCTTTTGGACGCGCTGACCATCCGTCGCGCGCTTGGACGGCTTGACGGTCTAACCGTGGCCATCTGTGGCGACATCGCCCACAGCCGGGTGGCACGGTCCAACATTTTTCTGCTCCGCAAGATGGGCAGCACTGTTCGATTGATCGCGCCGCGCACCTTGTTGCCGTCCGGCGCGACCGAGATGGGTGTGGAAGTTTTCGACGACATGGCCAAAGGTCTGGCGGGTGTGGATGTGGTCATGATGCTGCGATTGCAGCTTGAGCGCATGGACGGCGCCTTTATCCCGTCGGTGCGCGAATACCACCACCGCTGGGGCTTGACCGCTCGCAAGTTGAGCCACGCAAAGCCAGAGGCCATCGTGATGCACCCCGGCCCGATGAACCGAGGCGTAGAAATAGATGGCGAGATTGCGGACGATATCAACCGGTCTGTGATCCAGGAACAGGTAGAGATGGGCGTCGCCGTTCGTATGGCGGCGATGGATCTGCTGGTGCGGAGGGACGCGTGACCGACCGGTTCGATATCCCAGCGGATGAGCACGGCGTGGTCCGTGTTTTTGAAGCAATAATAGATGATGCAGCCGTGCAACGGCAGTTTTTGGAAGATGACCGTTGGGCCACCTTTTTGACCGTCACGGCTGACGGCAGCCCGGTTACGCTGGACGATGCTTATGTCGACCTTATCCGCCCGGCGGATTTGAAGGGTGTCGGTTTGTCCCGTTACTTGATGGACGGTGTTGGCATCGCGGAAGATGCCTTGGCAGAAGGCGATGCGTCGAGGCTCGACCGGATCAAGCGTCCGGTGGCGGTGATGTTGTCGAAGGCATTTCAAGGTCAGGCCGTTGCGTTAAACGTCGCGGCGCCATTCATCTGGGTTGGCACCTATGGCGAAGTGCGGGCGACCCCGGTACAAAGTCTGGCACGTGATGTGGGCGGGCACGTGCACGCCCAAACGGCCCCGACCGAGGAGCGGCCGGGTTTTCTTAATGTGGCGCTTTATCTGGGGCTGATCTTTGCGGCGCTTTTTGGTGTTGTGCTGCTTTTGGGGCTCGCGAAAACATGACGACGATCCTGAAAAACGCACGGCTGATTGATCCGGAGGCTGGCACCGCGTTTGATGGTTCGGTGGTGATCGCAGGCGGTCGGATTGCGCAGATTGTATCCGCTGGGAAACGCCTGCCGGAAAGTGCTGAGACGATAGATTGCCAGGGCCATGTGCTGGCTCCCGGTATCGTTGATATCGGCGTAAAGGTCTGTGAACCGGGGGAGCGGCACAAAGAGAGTTTCCGCACCGCCGGGGCGGCTGCGGCATCTGGAGGTGTGACGACAATTGTCACGCGACCCGATACGGAACCCGCCATAGATACGCCGGAAGTGCTGGAATTTGTCCATCGCCGTGCGGTTAGCGACAGTGTTGTGAATGTGCTGCCCATGGCGGCTCTGACCAAAGCCCGGCAGGGCCGCGAAATGGCAGAGATCGGCTTTCTGCAAGACGCAGGCGCGGTCGCTTTCACGGATTGCGACGCGGTTGTGCACGACCCAAAGGTCTTTGCGCGGTGCCTGACCTATGCCAGTAGCCTTGGCGCTTTGGTCATCGGCCATGTTCAGGACCCGCAAATGTCCGCTGGTGCTGCTGCTACTGGCGGTGCACTGGCGGCGCGCATGGGCCTGCCCGCCGTATCCCCGATGGCGGAGCGCATGGGCCTGGAACGCGACCTGGCACTCGTGGAAATGACACAGGCCAGCTACCATGCAGATCAAGTGTCCACAGCTGCGGCACTGCCTGCGCTGGCGCGCGCCAAAGAGGCAGGGCTAAAGGTAACGGCTGGCGTGTCCATCCACCACCTGACCCTGACGGAGCAAGACATCGAGGGCTATCGCACCTTTTTCAAGGTCAAGCCACCACTGCGGACCGAAACAGACCGGCGCGCGATGGTGGAGGCGTTGGCCAGCGGTTTGATCGATGTGGTCTCCTCCATGCACACACCCCAGGACGAAGAAAGCAAACGCCTGCCCTTTGACCTTGCTGCCAGTGGTGCCGTGGCGCTTGAAACCTTGCTGCCCGCCGCCCTGTCGTTGGTGCATGCAGGGGATATCGACCTGCCAAAGCTTTGGCGGGCAATGTCGTTGAACCCTGCACGTTTGGCGGGGTCAGAGGCTGGCCGTCTGGCAGAAGGCGCCCCAGCCGATCTGGTGTTGTTTGATCCTGACCACACCTTTGTCATGGACCGCTACCACTTGGTCTCAAAGACCAAAAACACGCCGTTTGACGAACGCCCCATGCAAGGGGCAGTTTTGCGCACTTTCGTGGCTGGGCAAGAGGTTTATTCTCGCCCCAAACCCTGATTTATTGAGACCCCATGCTGCCCACTTTTGACCTTACCGCCCTGCAAGCCATCGCCGTCTTAATCGCCGGCTACGCGCTGGGATCAATTCCGTTCGGTGTCGTCGTGGCGCGTGTGATGGGGCTTGGTAATTTGCGCGACATAGGGTCGGGCAACATTGGGGCAACCAACGTTTTGCGCACGGGCAACAAAATGGCGGCCTTTTTGACGCTGGTCTTTGACGCGGGCAAAGGATTGGTGGCGCTTTTGGTCGCACGTGCTGTGTTGGGTGAGGCAGCCGGTCAACTGGCCGGGTTCGCCGCCTTTTTAGGCCACCTGTTTCCGATTTGGCTTGGTTTCAAAGGCGGCAAAGGCGTCGCGACGTTCCTGGGTATCCTGATCGCGCTTAGCTTTTGGGTTGGATTTGCGGCCTGCATGACATGGCTTGCAACCGCAATCGTCAGCCGGATCAGCTCTGCTTCCGCGTTGGTTGCAGCAGCTTTGGCGCCGGTTTGGGCCGCCGTCTTAGGATATCCCCAGGGAATTACGTTGGCCGCAGTCCTTGCGCTGTTGATCTGGTGGTCTCACCGAGCCAACATTGCCAGGCTTTTGCGCGGGGAGGAGCCTAAGATAGGTTCCAAATAAGTGACTTACGTCACTTGCCAGGTTAGCAAAATTCGCCGAAAGTCCGGCCACCAATGACCAAAAATGGGGGATAGAACCATGGGTTTCGGAGAAGCTATTAAGACCTGCTTTAGTAAGTATGTTGATTTTTCTGGTCGCGCGCCGCGGTCAGAGTTCTGGTGGTTTGTGCTTTTCGGCATCATTTGTAGTGTTGTTTTGCAAATCGTTGACGTGAGCGTGCTTGGCGCTGACCCAGCCGCCGGAGATATCGCCATCTTAAGTTCGCTCTTTAGTTTGGCGATCTTGCTGCCAAACATCGCTGTGGGCGTCCGCCGCCTTCACGACACAGACCGTTCTGGCTGGTGGTATTTGATCGTCTTTGTGCCGATCATCGGCATTATCGTTTTGATCATCTTCTGGATCATGAGCGGGACCGAAGGTCAAAACCGCTTCGGCTAAAGCTTAGTCTATCCGGCGGGGCAGCCACGAATTTCTATGGCCTTTGCCCCGCCTAAAACCGTCATCCGCAATTTGGATCGGTCAATGATAAGCGGCGCTTTTGTCAGTGGATAAAGCGTGGCGCCCGCCAGAACAGCGGTGCCTTTGATCGCGGTGCGATCCTGTTCTGCCCATATCTGGGCACCTGCGTATTCCAGTACAACCAGATGCCCGGGTCCGACCCCGGGAACCTGCATTTTTGCGGCCACATGCATGCCGTCTGGAACCGGTTTAATTTCGCACGCCACACCCCGAACGCCTGCTTTGTTTGCCGTGACGGGTCGCGCGGCTAGGGCAGACTTGATCACAGATTTGTTGCTGTCCGTGTTGCTTAGATCCGCGGAAAAGCGCGCCTCAACGGGCAGGCAAATGTCCTCACAAATCCCAAAAGAGATACTACCGGCCACGCGTACGGGTGCGCCCGCACGTTTGGGCGTTACCTCAATGGGCAACACCAGTTCGGACGTGTAGCCAATCGTGCGCACTCCGTTTTCGACGTAGACCTTGGGCGATGGCCAGTGGAATCGTACGGATTTGATGTTTTCTGACCCCGACCAGTCAAATACCGGCGGAATGCCGTTGCCGCCCGGTGCCCGCCAATAGGTCTTCCAGCCGGGTTTCATGCGCACCCGCGCCGCCATCATATGGCGGCCTTTCGCCTTGTAGCCGGGCAAAATCTCAAACGCGGCGACGCCGTTGATGGGGAAGTCCTGCGCTGCCGCCGGGTTGACAGAAAACAAGCAGGTGAGGATCAGGGCAAGGGATGCAAAACGGGCTGACATGCCTATTGTTTAAGCGGCCTTATGCGCGGGTTGAAGTAACAATCGAGCGATTGGTCGGGACCGCCTTGAAGTTTGCCTCACCTGCCCGCATTTTACCGGGATGGATATAGACACACCTGACCACCTGGACGGAAAACTGTTAATCGCAATGCCTGCCATGGGGGACCCCCGGTTTGCCCATTCGGTGGTCTATATGTGTGCCCATTCATCTGAGGGCGCGATGGGCTTGATCGTGAACAAACCCGCCCCGGACCTGAATTTCACAGAACTTCTGGCACAGCTCGACATCACCGCAGAACGCCCGATCGTAGGCGTGGATGTGCATTACGGCGGTCCTGTGGAACACGGACGCGGTTTTGTGCTGCATACACGTGATTATTCGGCGGGCGAAAGCACCCTGACGGTGGATGACGAATTTGGTATGACCGCCACGCTGGATATTCTGGAAGACATCTCATTGGGCGTCGGCCCGCGCGATTGTCTGTTAGCCTTGGGGTACGCCGGATGGGGGCCGGGCCAATTGGAAGGCGAGATCCGCGAAAACGGTTGGCTGATTTGTGATGCGGACCCGTCGCTGGTGTTTGACACAGACCATTCCGATAAATGGAAGCAGGCCATGGCTCGCATCGGAATAGATCCGCGCATGCTGTCAACTGGCGGATCAGCCTAAAAGGCACGAAATTTCAAAAGGTTGCGCGGCAACGTCGGCTATGGCTGTGCAGGAAACCTACTAAGAGCTCGGACCAAAGGTGTGGCAAGCTGCATTGCGGGCGCGCAGACGGGCGCAAGTCATATTTGCCTCAGCCTGGCTAAGGCCCAGAAAACGCGCGCGGTACTTTGTCTGACCCTGAACGTTTGCCGTGTCAATTCGTCTGGGCGCAGTGTCGAGCGACCCTGTTTCTTTCAGCGCGGTTTGCAACAACGCCTTTTCCGCCTGATGGCGCGATGTAAAGGCGCCTACTTGGACACCCCAATAACGGTTACCTGCGGTGGATACGCGGGTCACAACACGCACGGGTTGCGTGGTTTTCTTGGCGGCGTCGCTGATGGTCTGCGTGCCAGCCGTAAGCTGAGCGCCACCGTTGTTCTTGTAGGCTTCCTGATTGGCCGCCATGATCGCTGCTTCAATGGCGTTTTCATGGGCCTTGGCCATCAATTCAGGCGACGCTTTGACCGGGCGCGCACGGGGACGCAGGCTTTTCTTTACTGCCCCTGACTGGGCAATCTTGATGGTTTTTGCCCCAGCGGCGAGGTTGACCTTGGCGGGTTTGCGCACGGCAACGCGGGTTTTTGACCGTTTGAAACCCATGTCGAGCAATTCTGCCACCCGCGCGTTGCGCGAACTGGCGGATTTGCCGCCAAACATCGTGGCGATCACGTGCTTGTTTCCGCGCTGGGCGCTGGCCACAAGGTTGAACCCCGCAGCAGATGTATAGCCGGTTTTAATACCGTCCGCGCCGCGGTAGCGGGACAAAAGCTTGCGGTTGGTATTGGCCACTTCGCGCACGCCTGCATTGGTCGATTTGCGCGAAAAGAGGTTGTAGTAGGCGGGAAAGTCAAAAAACAGGCGACGCCCCAACAGGGTCATGTCCCGCGCCGTCGACATGTGGCCTGACTGAGTCAGACCGTGTGCGTTTTTGAAAGTTGAGTTCTTCATACCCAGCTTGCGGGCCGTGGCGGTCATTCTTTTCGCGAAGGCTGCTTCTGACCCGGAAATGGCTTCGGCCAATGCGGTAGATGCGTCATTTGCCGATTTCACTGCGGCCGCACGAATAAGATACCGTAGGGCAATGCGTTGACCAGCCTTCAAACCGAGCTTGGACGGAGGTTCGCTGGCGGCGAAGCGGGACACTTTTACTTTGGTGTCCAATCCGATCTCACCGCGTTCAACCGCGTCAAACACCACGTAGAGGGTCATCATCTTGGTCAACGACGCTGGGTGGAGCCGCGTATCCGCGTTTCGGGCATGCAGGACTTCCCCTGTACGCGCGTCAATCACTACTGCTGCGTAAGGCGCTGCAGTCGCAACGCTTGCAATACACATCAACATCAGGGCCGAAAGGGCCTGGAAAACTGCCTTGGGTCGCATCGGTACTCCGACGTCTTTGCTGAACTGCCTCGTCACCAGTTTTTCTGGCGATTTCTTGTTGTGACTAAGCTAGCACGCCGGTTTTCTTGCAAAAAACTATTTGTTTTCAAACGTAACTGTGGTGACCGCGTTGCAACAGTGGCGCATATGCTGATGCATTTTACCCCTGAGCCACCAAGTTTTGCGCCCGCTGCGGCCTGCGGTCGCCACATTCCGGTCATAATTCGGCAAATTACCTCTGCCTGGCCCCCTTTTTTTCTGGGGTAGAGGCGCTATATTCCGCGCTACTGCAATCCGCATTGTTTCAACGCACCCCGCATGACGAACACCCCCATCACCATGTCACAAGACGATCAAGGCACTGATACGGTGCTCAAACCCAAGACCAAGGCAAAGACGGAACGTCCGCCGCTTTATAAGGTCTTGCTGTTGAATGACGACTACACGCCGATGGAATTTGTGGTCCACGTGCTGGAGAAATTCTTTGGCATTGGTCATCAAGGCGCGGTCGAGTTGATGTTGGTTGTGCACAAAAAGGGTATGGCCGTGGTTGGCGTCTTTAGTCACGAGGTGGCGGAAACAAAGGTGATGCAGGTGATGGACTGCGCGCGCCAAAACCAGCATCCGTTGCAGTGCACGATGGAAAAGGAATAGGCGGCTGGCGCAGCCCCGCCTGCAATTGCCCTTTGATGCGGGCGTAGTGCTTCCCGATACCGGACTGATTGCAATCTTTCGCGCGCAACTGGGGCAGTATTCCGACCTGCCTGCAGACCGGATTTTGGCCTACCAACCCTTCAAGCCGCATTACGATGCACTTATGCGGTCATTCCCAACAGTTGCGGACATGCCAAGTGACGCGGCCATGGCAATTGTGCATGTGACCCGGTCGCGCGACGAAAGCCTGGGTTTGATTGCAGGTGCCTGGGCCGCATTGGACACGGGCGGTTGGCTGATCGTGGACGGTGACAAATCCAACGGTATCGACGGCATTTGGAAAGCCCTTCGAACGGTACTGCCGGGCGCACAGCAAGACAGCAAAGCCCATGGACGGGTGATCTGGGCGCAAAAGTCGGACGCAGTTCTGCCGGATTGGCAGAATGCGCTGGCTCATCGGGTGAACGCGGACGGGTTTGTGACCACGGCCGGTGTGTTTTCAGAGGCCGCAGCGGACAAAGGGTCCGCTGCGCTGGCGGCGCATCTGGATGGCGTCTTGAGCGGCAAGGGCGCCGACTTTGGCGCTGGATGGGGTTGGCTGTCGCAAGAGCTCTTGCGCAAAAACGGTGCAGTTACGGCCTTGGACATGATTGAGGCGGACGCGCGTGCATTGGACTGTGCCCGTGAAAACGTGGCTGACCCTCGTGCGCGGTTTGTTTGGGGCGATGCCACACAGCAACCGGGCACCTACGATTTCATCGTTACCAACCCCCCGTTCCATCTGGGCCGAAAGCCGGATCCATCTTTGGGGCGAGCGTTTATTTCGGCGGCTGCTCGGGCACTTTCGCCTAAAGGCGTGCTGTGGCTCGTGGCCAATCGGCAGTTGGCGTATGAGGATACTTTGAACAGCGCCTTCGGGGCCGTGGATGCCATGTCACAGTCCGGGGGGTTCAAAGTGATCCGTGCGCGAAAACCCCGCACCTGATTACCGGGGTGGTATAGTCGTCTGATCGAATCAACTGTGCCGGATCCGTGCCTAATGTCCTTTTCGCTCGACGGTCAGACCGCCATCGTCACTGGTGCCGCCAATGGTGTTGGCCTCGAAATTGCCCGTCACTTTGCCGCCCAGAATGCCAATGTCATGTTGGTGGACATGGATGAGGACAAGCTGGAGGCCGAAGCGAAGAAAATGGCGGGTGAGGCCGAAAACGTGGCCTTTTTTGCCGGTGATTTGCGCGAGAAGTTGACGGTGGCCAATCTGCTGTCCGCAACGATCGACGTTTTTGATACGATGGACATCCTGATCAACGGATCCCGTCAGGTGCTGCCGTCGGATCCATTGGATGCCACCGAGGACCACTTTGAAGAATTGTTGCAGCAAAATGTGCTGACCAACCTGCGTGTTACGCAAGCTGTGGCAAAGCGTATGATTGGTCAGGCCTCAAAAGGGGACTCAGATCGGTCGGTCGGGTCCATCGTAAACCTGTCGTCCATTGCGGCTGATCGCACCCACAAAGAACTGTTGGCTTATTCAGTGTCTTGCGCTGCTTTGAACCAGATGACCCGGTCACTGGCTGTGGCCTTTGCCGAGGAACGCATTCGGGTGAATGCGATTGCCATTGGGTCGGTGCTGTCGGCAAGCCTCGAAGATCGCTTGAAAGAAGACCCGGAAATGCGCGGCCTTTCCATCACCGCCACGCCGTTGGGGCGGATCGCAGCTGCCGATGAGGTGGTGGAAACTGCGCAATACCTGGCATCAGATGCCTCCGCCTTTCTGACCGGGCAGATCATAACGGTCGACGGTGGACGCACGCTGATAGATCCCCTGCAGGTTGCTGCGCACTAGCCCTAGGCTTCGCAGCGCCGCGACGATTACACATTTACCCAGAGTCTAGTCTTATCGGCGCCCGGCTACCCGTTTGGCCACCGGCTTTGCCCCCACCTGACTTTCCCGCCAAGCAATGAAAATGCCGGATCCGGCGATCAGCGCGATGCCCAGCCAGGTTGTCATCAAAGGCACTTCTGCCCAGATTAGATATCCGAAACAGACTGACAAGATCAGCGACGAATATTCAAACGGGGCGATCAGCGCCGCGTCAGACCCACGATACGCCTGGCTGATCAAATACCCGCCGCAAGCCGATAGCACCCCGAGAAAGGCCATCCGCCACAGATCTTCCGTGTCTGGCCAGACCCACGGGCGTAGGAAAAACTGCAACGCGCCACTGTCACCCGCAGATACCAGATAGCGCCCATCGCCGAGGGCAAGCCCGAGCCCACCACTGACGAACAGGAACGTTAACTGAATATAAATCGCCATCGTGGAGGCGCGCTCACTCAACCCCATTTTGCGGGTCATGACTTGCAACCCAGCATAGGCGAGCGCCGCCAGAGCAGGCAGGATCGCAACAGAAGTAAAGCTTGCCCCGCCAGGTCGCACCACAATGATAACTCCCGCCAGACCAATCGCGACAGCGGTCCATCGGCGCAAGCCCACCACTTCCTTCAAAATCACGACCGAAAGGGCGGTAATAAAAAGCGGCGCCACAAAGAATATCGCCGTGACATCCGCCAGCGGCATTACGGCTATTCCCGCAAAAAAGGTGGAATTGGCGACCACGACGCATAGCCCGCGGAAGGCATGCAAAAAGGGCCGTCGCGTGCGAAGCGCGGCAAACCCACCTTCAAAAGGCATGATAAATATCAGCGTAATGGTTAGCGCCACCGCTGCACGGGCAAAGACGATCTGATGCAAAGGATAGTCGCCGGACAGAAACTTGATACTCACATCGTTGAGCGAAAAACACAGCGATGCGCCAAGCGCACAAAATATGCCTATGGAAAGGGGGCGGGACGGATCCATGCCTTATCCGTGACAGCCATGATCCGGGCTGTCGAGCGATATTGCGACGTCGTTAGTCGCGCAGGGCCGGTAGGCCGACGCCGGTACTTTCAAACCCGCCGTCAACGGAAACCGTCTGCCCGGTCACGTAAGACGCGGCATCCGACGACAGAAAGCCGATCACGCGGGCGATTTCATCCTCTGACCCATACCGGTTCAGCGGAATTGCGTCGTGGTAAGAGTTGATGATCTCTTGTGTGTGCACGGCCATGGCCAATTTCGTGCGTACTGGCCCCGGGCAGATGCAATTGGCGCGGATGCCGTGTTCACCAAGTTCCGCTGCCTGTTGTTCTGTCAACTGAATCACGCCTGCTTTCGAAGTGCCATAGGCAACCCGCAACGTGCTGGCGCGCAGGCCAGAGATGCTGGCGATGTTCACAATGGTCCCGCGCGATTGTTTCAGTGCGGGCAGGGCAGCTTGGCTGACTAAGAACACACCGTCGAGGTTGGTTGCCATAACCCGCCGCCAGGTCTGGAAATCGGTTTCCTCTATCGGGCCGAACTCTGCCACGCCGGCATTGTTCACCAGATGGTCTATACCACCGAGTTCTTGTTCGACCTGTGCTACCATCGCGCTGACGGCGACTTCGTCCGACACATCGCAAACCACCGGCAAGGCACCGTCAAATGCCGCCCCTGCCAATGCATCGGCGTCGCGATCTACCATGGCCACTTTCACGCCGTCCGCTGCAAAAAGCCTGGCCGTAGCCAGGCCAATGCCGCGCGCGGCGCCAGTGACCAGGGCAACCCGGGTCAAGGCTGTTCGTCTTCGTCCCCGCCGCCCTTGGGCAGGTTAAACAGGCTGTCGGCATCCACCAGCAGATCTTCTTTGTCGTCTTCGGGCATATCCGAATCCGCCAGCGTGAAGTTCTCCAGCCCCGAGATATTCGACGGCATGCGGGCCTCTGGCTCCATGGTCAGGGACTGTTCGGTGGACACCAGTTTCATCCGCTCTTCGTCGGTAATGGTGTTGCCTTCTTTTTCAGCCTTCTTCGCGGCTTTGGCGACAGCGGCGTCCAGTTCCATCTGCTTGCACAAACCCAACGCCACAGGGTCGATGGGCTGGATGTTGGAAATGTTCCAATGGGTGCGTTCGCGGATCGACTGGATTGTCGGCTTGGTAGTGCCCACGAGTTTAGAGATTTGACCGTCCGTCAATTCCGGGTGGAACTTCACCAGCCAAAGGATGGACGCAGGCCGGTCCTGGCGTTTGGACAGCGGCGTATAGCGCGGGCCACGGCGCTTTTGTTCCCCTTCAGCGGCGGGGTTGTATTTCAGTTGCAGCTTGTGACGCGGGTTATCCTCGGCCTTTTTGATCTCTTCCGTGGTCAATTGGTTGTTGGTGATCGGGTCAAAACCCTTGATCCCCTGGCCCACTTCGCCGTCCGCGATGCCCAACACCTCCAACTCATGCAGGCCGCAGAAATCGGAAATCTGCTTGAACGTCAGTGTTGTGTTGTCGACCAGCCAAACAGCGGTGGCCTTTGCCATGATAGGAAGCGCCATGGAAGTTTCCTCCAGATAAACCTATCCCCCTGCCGGGCCCGGCATCCCCGAGGTTCGGGGAGAATTTCCGTACTGAGGGGGAATTCGCCGCCGCTTATAAGCGAACGTACAGAGGAGGGGAAGGGGGCATGATACTTCGATAGAAATGTGATCCTGCACACTGATTTCGGTGCATAGGTCAGATATTGAACCTCCATTACAAAGTGTTGGTAAGGACCAAAGCGAATGCCCCAGAGCAAGACCCCCAAGCAACTTGAAGAAGCCCAGAAAAAGAGGTCTGCAGAAGTGTCGAACCTCGTCGACAGTATGACGTCCGTCACGACGAATTGGAAATCACATACCGACATGTTGCAAGCGGCGGCGCTTCAGGCAGGAGAAGTTGCAGAGGAGCTCAAAAGCAACGGAATAGCTGTACCCAACTATGCGGCGCTGACTAAAAACAATGCCGCAGCCGCTATCCTGTCGGCGCAGACATCTGCTGTGCAGTCGCTCAAGAATGAAGTTGCACGCGTGGCCAAGATCACAACCGCCGCTGGCAACATCAAAGACGCGCTTTTGAAACTGGAAAAGGAACTGAAGCCCGATATCAAAAAGCGCCAGGAGGATAACAAAAAGCTCAAACGGAAGAGTAGCGCACCAGAGGTGAAGGAACTTGCTAAGATCCAAGGTGTGTATGACGCTGCGATCAAGGCTTACAAGGCGTTAGAGGACGGCGTTTTCGCCGTGCTGAAGTTGGAAACCTTTGACCCGGCGGCGGAAAATAAGGACTTTGTCACCAACGCGAATAAGGAAATCGCCAAGTCCAAAGCTGAAAAGCAGGCGGCCCAAAAGGCCTCGACCGAAGGTCAAAAAACGGACCCGCGCCACCTCGCAAAAGCCAAGGCACAAATTGCGACACTTGAGAAAGCATGGACAGGCAAGAGTGGAAAGGTGGTCAATCTCGTTAAAAGCGGTGGTGTTGCCAAGGACGCCAGACCTAAGATGAACACTGCCATTGCCGATCTCAAAAAGGAAGGTGACAAAGTAGCGGCAGCTATCGGCAAACTGGCCGAGCCGTCCAAGAAATACCTCAGCCGAAGAAACTCGCAGGAACTGGCGAAACTGGCCAAAGACCCGGATGGCAAAAAGTTGCTTGAGGTACAGAAAAAAGCTCGAGATGCCGTCGCCAGCATCGCGGAATGGAAGGACAAGCTTAGCGGTGCGCAAAAGCACATGGCGTTGAACGAGAAGCCGGAAAAGGCCCCTATCCCACCCACTATGAAAGCACAGGCCGCTGCGGCAGCCGGTGGACCTCCACCCAAAGGCCCGTTGCCTTCTGCGTTGAGGGGTGAAAAACAGTAGGAAACCGGGGGGGCGCCGTGATCCGACTGATATTTATTGCATTGCTTTTGTGGACACTTCCCGCCCGGGCTGACCGGGCGGGGGAGTTCGACTACTACGTGCTTGCGCTCAGTTGGTCGCCGACCTGGTGTGCGATTGAAGGTGATGCACGCGGGTCAGATCAATGTGATGCGCGCCACGATCACGGGTTTATTCTGCACGGCCTGTGGCCCCAATACGAACGCGGCTGGCCCGACTTTTGCCAAACGGCAGAACGCCCGCCATCGCGGCGCATGACGCGGGACATGCAAGACATCATGGGGTCGTCCGGGCTGGCGTGGCACCAGTGGAAAAAGCACGGAAGTTGCAGCGGTTTGTCAGCCACCAACTACTACCGACTATCCCGCGAAGCTTATAGGCGGATCAACCGGCCAGCACTGTTGCGGAAAGTGTCTAAGCCGCTTCGCCTGCCTGCCCATGTGATTGAAGAGGCGTTCCTGAAAGACAACCCGGGCCTCAGCCCGCGCGGGGTCACGGTCACTTGCCGGGATCGGCGCATTTCAGAGGTCCGCATTTGCTTGACGCGGTCGCTTGAACCCCGCGACTGCGGCCCGGATGTGCGTCAGGATTGCAGCCTAGATGACGCCATATTTGCCCCAATTCGGTAAATTTTAGACGCAATCGCCTAAAAGTTTCCCTTAAAAACCCCTTTCGCCTTCTGATTGCAGTCGCAGTTTGGTGGCAATTTGCGTGTGAGCAGAAAAAAAACGGAAAAATCCGATGCTGACATTTATGCTGGCCAATATTGCCAATGCCCTGCTGTTTGCCGGGCTCTTTGGTATCTCAATCTACAACGACATGGACGATGACGATAGCGGTGCGTCCGCATCGGCAGGACCCGTGGAAAGTTCTGAGGATGTCTTTGGCACAGCTGGCGACGATATGCTGAGCTCGGATGAAGACAACGCGGATTTCTTTGCTTACGGCGGCAACGACACAATCACCGGAACAATCGGCAGCGACTATGTGTTGGCGGGTGAAGGCGATGACGTAGCCACAATGGGCGACGGCGACGACCGCGTTTTGGGCAAAGCTGGCAACGACATCATAACGCTGGAGGCCGGCAACGATGAAGCTTTTGGCGGCGCTGGCGATGACCAGATTTTTGGCGGCCTGGGCGAAGATGAACTCAATGGCAGTGATGGTGCTGACATCATTGAAGGTGGCGAAGGCAGTGACACCATCGACGGTGGCGCTGATGCCGATTCGATTTCAGGCGACGCCGGTGACGACACACTTTGGGGCGCAGGCGGCGCGGATACGTTGTTTGGTGGCGAGGGTGATGATGTGCTGAACGGCGCGTCCGACGAAAGTTCTACCAACGAAGATGGCTCTGTAGACGGCACTGACACTTTGGACGGCGGCGACGGAGACGACCGTCTGATCCTCGGTGCAAGCGATCAAGGCACCGGCGGCGCTGGCGCTGACACGTTTTCCATCGATGAGGCCGTGGCCGGTTCGGGCCTGGCCACAGTGGCAGATTTCGACCCGGCTGAAGATGTTTTGTCGCTCGAATACACTGCAACAAACGACGCAGACGGCAATCCGGTTGTCCCAACGGTCACTGTTGTGGACTTCGCCGATGGAAGCGGCGCGTTTATCGAACTGGATGGCGTTCAGGTTGCCTCAGTGACCGGCGCGCAGGGCTTGGACCCAAGTGCTGTGGTGCTTGCCGCGGCCTAAAGCCCGCCTGCCCAAGTTATGATCGCCTCGATGGTTGGTGCGTTCTGGGACGGTGACAGAATATCCCCGGCAATCACATGTGACGACGGGTCGTCCTCTGGTCCTACAGTCACCATCAGGCGGTCTTTGTTGCCGCCCCATGCCCCATACACCGCGTCGGTCTTTTCAGCGGAAACAACCGTGTCAGCGGCCGAATAGATAAAGAGTGCAGGCAGGTCGATTGCACTGTGATCAAGAGAGCGGGCATGTTTGACGGCGGCCATCATCGGCATCACGGCCACGGTTTGATAACTGGTTGTCCAATAGACGCCCTGTTGGTCGTTATGCGGTTCCCACGACCGGTCGGCACCCGCTACCGCAGGCACCCATTGCCGGGCCAGCGGCCAGTTCACCAGTTCAGCCATTGGATCGACCGGGCCAAAGTTGGGGGAAATCAGAACCACACCGTCCATCTGTGCCCGCAAAGCCGGGTCTAACGCGGCAGAGGTGGCAAGCGTCCCGCCGGTGGACGTGGTGATCACCAACACGCGTTTGCCCAGACGTTTGCCGATGGCCAATGCTTCGGCCAGATCATTCATCCAGTCGCCCATCGACGGTTCTGACATGGCCGCCGCACCGCGTCCGTGACCGACCAACCGCGTGTAGTAGAGGTTTGCGCCCAACGCCTCTGCCACCTTATCGGGCACCGGACGGATTTCCTCGGACGTGGCGGAAAAGCCGTGGATGTTGACCACAGCCCAATAGGTTTGTGCGCCGGGTTCACCGGCCCAGACCACGCGTTTCGCTGTGCCTGCGGTGATGTCCGTAAACCGGCTTTCACGCTCAGTAAGGTAGGCGTCAATATCATCCCCGATGCCGCTGGCATCAAAGGTGATCTCCGTCTCAATCGGTTCGCGGGGACCAAAGAGCCATAGGCCGCCGATCACGACTACAAGCAGAACAACGATGTTACGTAGCCAGCGAAGCGCAGCGCGCATGGCAAACCTCCCTCTCATTTGCTGCGGAACCTTCGCGATGCACGCATTATTTGCAAGGATTTCGTTCCGTCACGCCTGATGCAGCCACGCAGATGGATCCGCGCGGTCTGTATGCAGCCGGTTCACTGGGGCGTCCGGGTCATGGTACCCGATTGCAAGCCCCGCAAAGAGCATCAGGTCATCGGGCGTACCCAGGAACTCCGACACAGCTTTCCATTGTGTCGTCCAACATTCTTGCGGGCAGGTGGCAAGACCCGCTTCTTCGAACAGCAGCATAGCGGTGGTCAGATATGCGCCGAGGTCGGTCCATTGGGCGATAGTCATGTCCCGATCCACAAACAGGAATGCCCCAGCTGGCGCGCCAAAGAATTGGTAATTGTTGGCAAACCACTTCAGCCGCGTTTGCTTATCGTCGCGCGGGATGCCCAGTTCTGCATACATCGCCTCGCCCACGGCAAACCGGTAGTCGCGGTATGGGGCTTTCAGAGGTTGCGGGTAGACCGGGTATTCCGGGCTGTCGATCAGACCTTTGGCTGAGCGTTCAGCCATCAAGGCCTTGAAATCGTCCATCCGGTCGCCTTGAACCGTCCAGACCTGCCAGGGCTGCACATTGCCGCCACTGGCAGTACGAGCCGCTTTGACAAGGACATCGCGGACCAGGTCCGGGGCTGGCGGGGTATCAAGGAACGCGCGACAGGAGCGGCGCTGGGCAATTGCGTCGGATACCTTCATTGCGCCACTCGTGCAGTCACATCGTCGATGGCGTCTTTGATCATCGCCAGGCAGTTGTCGTCTGAAAAGCGGTGGTCGGCGCCTTTCACAAATGTAAGCCGAAGGTCCGGGCTTTCTGCGTGATCCATCAAACGCAGGGCGACCGACATCTCAACATCCTCATCTGCTGTGCCATGCAGCAAGCGAACCGGAAAGGGCAGCGGCAGCGGGTCGCGCAGCACCAGTTGTGAACGGCCGTCTTCGATCAGGCGGTGCGTAATGATGTATGGGTCGTCAGAATAATCACTCGGCAGTTCGACCCGTCCATTCGCTTGCAAAGCTGTGCGTTGGCTGAGGTCAAACCCGGCCCACATGCTGTCTTCAGTGAAATCTGGCGCTGCCGCGATGCCAACAAGGGCCGCCACCCTAGTAGGCAGTGTGCGGGCAACCAGCAACGCGATCCAACCGCCCATGGACGACCCCACCAAAACCTGCGGCCCTTCGGTCAGCGTCCCGATAGCCGCCATTGCATCCTCGGCCCAATCGCCAATCGACCCGTCCAGAAAGTCCTCGGACGACGACCCGTGGCCGGAATAGTCGAACCTCAAAAACGCGCGGCCAGTGCGTTTGGCCCAGTCCTCCAAATAAATTGCCTTTGTGCCGTCCATGTCAGATTTGAACCCGCCCAAAAACACCACGCCGGGGCCATCGCCCGGGGTCTGGTGAAAGGCAATCCGCCGCCCGCTGGTGGTTGAAATGAAATCCGGTTCTGCCATGGGGCCCTCCATCGTCGCGGAGGGCTAGTAAAGACAACATTTCCAAAAATGGCCAGCAATATCGGGCGTTTGGCTCGACCTTTGTCCCATCAGATCCGCATAGATATTCATCAACGAATTAAGATGGATGTGAAACCTTGATACTTTTGAGAGGCGGTTTTGGCGGTTCTGGGGCCTATCAGGTTACAAATTGTACTTGAGCCTCAGTTCTTTTACGCCCGGATACTCCCGCCGTGTGCGTTGATTTTTCTCACAGGCCAGTTTGTCCCCGTCCCGGTCAAGTCGGTAAATATCACGCCCGATGACCACCACTGGACCTTTGACGTAAGCTGGCCCATTTCCGCTGCCGGACTTGCAATCAACGTCGCGGGCTATCGGAACGCAGGCTTCTGCGTAATTCGGATCGCATTGTTGCGCTGTGCCGGGAACTGGCATTGCGAAAAGAAAGAAAGAAAAACAAAGAGTGCGGCAGTTCATCGCCCAGTGTTAACATTTCGTTAACCAGTCTCCAACCTGTGGCTGATCAAAAGCAACTTGGGTTTTTTGAGGAGTGCTTGACTTCGCAACAACACCGGCGCAAACCGCGCATCACATACCGCAACCGGGCGTTTTGTAGGCGCCAAACCGACGAGGAGCCAGAACCATGGCCGATATTACCCTTACCCTTCCCGATGGAAATCAACGCAAGTATGCCGCTGGCACCACGGGTGCGGAAGTGGCTGCTGATATCTCCAAAAGCCTGTCGAAAGCTGCGTTTTCGTGCACTTACAATGGTGAGCACCGCGACCTTTCGCGCGCATTGGACGAAGATGGCAGTTTCGCCATTCACACGATCAAAGACGACGCACAAGCCCTCGAGCTGATCCGCCACGACTGCGCCCATATCATGGCCCGCGCTGTGCAGGAGATCTGGCCAGACGTGCAGGTCACCATCGGCCCGGTTATCGAAAACGGCTGGTACTATGACTTTGACCGGGAAGAACCGTTTACGCCCGAAGATCTGGAAGTCATCGAAAAGAAGATGCGCGAGATCATCAACAAACGTGAACCGGTCACAACGGAGGTTTGGGACCGCGACCGTGCCGTGCAGTTCTACAAAGACAATAACGAGCCTTATAAGGTCGAACTGATCGACGCCATTCCCGGGGATGAGCCGCTTCGCATGTACTGGCATGGCGATTGGCAAGACCTGTGTCGTGGCCCGCATTTGCAGCATACCGGCCAGGTGCCGGGTGACAGCTTCAAGCTGATGTCGGTGGCTGGTGCCTATTGGCGGGGTAATTCCGATAACGCGATGTTGCAGCGCATCTACGGCGTGGCCTTCAAAAACAAGCAGGACTTGAAAGCTCACCTGCACATGCTGGAAGAGGCCGCCAAGCGCGACCACCGAAAGCTAGGTCGCGAAATGGACCTTTTCCACATGCAGGAAGAGGCACCAGGCCAGGTCTTTTGGCACCCAAACGGCTGGCGGATCTACACCACGCTGCAGGACTACATGCGCCGCATGCAAGACAAAGCAGGATATGTCGAAGTTAATACGCCGCAGGTGGTGAACCGCCGCTTGTGGGAAGAATCCGGCCACTGGGACAAGTACCAGGAAAACATGTTTATCGTGGAGGTGGATGAAGATCACGCCCGCGAAAAGTCGGTCAACGCGCTTAAGCCCATGAATTGCCCGTGCCACGTGCAGGTCTACAATCAAGGGCTGAAATCTTATCGCGACTTGCCGCTGCGCTTGGCAGAATTTGGGTCGTGTAATCGGTATGAACCATCTGGCGCGCTTCACGGCATCATGCGGGTACGCGGATTTGTTCAGGATGACGGTCACATCTTCTGCACGGAAGAACAGATTGAGGAAGAAACCAAGATCTACATCGCCTATCTTTCGCAGGTGTACAAAGATCTTGGATTTGAGGGCTTCAAGATAAAATTCTCTGATCGGCCAGAGACGCGCGCGGGATCCGATGAAACCTGGGACAAGGCGGAAAAGGCCCTGCTCGATGCAACCCGTGCTGCCGGTATTGAGCCTGAGATGAACCCCGGCGAGGGCGCGTTCTACGGACCTAAGTTGGAGTTTGTTCTGACAGACGCTATCGGTCGTGACTGGCAGTGCGGTACGCACCAGGTTGATTTCGTTTTGCCTGAACGGCTCGATGCGAATTATGTCGGGCAAGACGGCAACAAGCACCGCCCGGTCATGTTGCACCGGGCTTGCCTGGGGTCGTTTGAGCGGTTCATCGGCATCCTGATCGAAGAGCACGCAGGCAAGCTGCCGTTCTGGCTTGCCCCGCGGCAGGTGGTTGTAGCCCCGATTACCTCAGATGCGGACGAATATGCATCCGAAGTTGCTGCCACGCTCAGCGCAAAAGGTGTGCGCGCGGAAACCGATGTGCGCAATGAGAAGATCAACTACAAGGTCCGCGAACATTCGCTGTCGAAAGTGCCTGTGATCCTGGCTGTCGGCATGCGAGAGGTGGAAGAGCGTACCGTCAGCGTAAGGCGGCTCGGAGAGAAACAAACAAGTGTGGAACCCCTGGAAGATTTGGCGAGCGCTTTGGTTTTGGAGGCGACGCCGCCGGACCTTCGCTAGGGTCCTGCGGCAACAATTTTCGGCGCAAATTTTGCGTGTCGTCTTAGACCGTAAGAATAATTTTCCCGATGTGCTGGCTCGACTCCATTTTCGCATGCGCTTGGGCTGCGTCTGAAAGCGGGAAAGTACTGTCCATTACCGGGGCGATCCGACCAGCGTCGAGCAGTGGCCAGACCTGGGTTCGTAACTCTTCCGCTATTGCCGCCTTTGCAGCCACGGACTGGGGTCGCAAGGTGGACCCGGTGATCGTCAACCGCCGCACCATCATCAGGGCAAAGTTCAGCTCTGCCACCGGTGCTTCAAGAAACGCAATTTGGACAAGCCGGCCTTCCATTGCCAAGGTCTTTATGTTGCGCGGGATATAAGATCCGCCAACCATATCAAGGATCAGGTCCGCACCCCGACCCTCGGTGGCGGCTTTCACTTCCTTTGCAAAGTCAGCGTCCCGGTAGTTGATCGCCAATTCCGCGCCAAGCTGGCTGCAGACATTACACTTTTTGTCTGATCCAGCGGTCGCGAATACCCGCGCACCAAAGGCATGGCCAAGTTGGATGGCCGTAGTGCCGATGCCCGATGACCCACCATGGACCAGAAAAACCTCACCCGCCTGCAATCCGCCGCGCATGAAGACGTTTGACCAAACGGTGAAATAAGTCTCGGGCAATCCTGCAGCTTCGACCATTCCCATGCCGGTTGGCACGGACAAGGCGTGGTCGGCTGGCGTGGTGACGTATTCCGCATACCCACCGCCCGGCAACAAAGCGCAGACCGCATCCCCTTCACGCCAACGCGACACACCGGGACCCACCGCGGCCACATGGCCTGCACATTCAAGGCCGGGCAGGTCGCTTGCGCCCGGCGGTGGGGCGTAACTCCCAGCCCTTTGCAGGGCATCAGGGCGGTTCACGCCAGCGGCCGCAACCTTGATTAAAATTTCGCCGTGGCCGGGTTCTGGGATGTCCCGTTCTGCGGGAACCAAAACCTCTGGCCCGCCGGGTTCGCGGATTTCTATGACGTTCATTCGTGCCATGATCTACCTCTTGCCGTGGGCGTAGTCCCAATAGGCCTCACGCGCGCGCTTGGCCATGGGGCCAGGTTGCAGTTCCCGATCGTCAAGTGCTGTGACCGGCATCACCTTGCTGGCGTTGCCGGTCAGGAAGATCTCGTCTGCCGCACGGAAATCATCAACGCTCAGAGACGCTTCTTCGATGGTCACCCCGTCATCGCGCAAAAGCCCGATCACACGCTTGCGCGTGATGCCTGCCAGAAACGTGCCGTTGGGAACAGGTGTTCTGACGACCCCGTCGCGAACCATAAAGACGTTTGTCGAAGCGGTTTCGGCCACATGACCGTCCAGATCGAGCGACAGGGCATTTTTGAAACCCCGCGACTTTGCTTCGGTGATGATGCGCGCGTTGTTGGGGTAAAGACAGGCCGCTTTTGCTTCGGTCAATGCAGTGTCCTGGCGGGGTCTGCGGAACGGGCTGACAGTCAAGGGCATCGGTCCGACTTCCGGCATCGGCAAGCTTTCGAGGCAGATCGCAAAACGTGTGGACGCCGGTTCAGGATCAAGGATGGACGGTGACGCCTCTGTCGGCCACATCATGGGCCGCAGATAAAGCGCATGATCCGGGTCCATCCGCGCAACGCCTTCGCGGACGAGCCCTTCGAGGGTGATTGCGTCGACTGGCGCAGCCAGACCCATGGCGGTTGCGGACCGAATGATGCGCTGCATATGCAGATCCAGGTCCGGCATGACCCCTTCAAAGTAGCGTGCGCCGTCAAAAACAAGGTTACCTTGCCAGGTCGAATGGTCTGCCGCGCTCAGGATTGGCACGTTGCCATCCTGCCAGCGACCATCAAAAAAGGTCAGCGCGTGCGCCCCTAAAGCCATCTTGTTCTCCGCTTAAGTTCGTGGGCCGGTATAGCCGGGTAAATCTTCGGGCACACTCGGTTTTGGCGCCTTGATGAGACTAAAGAGCATCTCAGGCCCGGCCAAGACCATTTTACCCAGAGGATTGGATTTCATCGCCGATTTCACCTTTTCAATTTGCATCACATCTTCAATGCGTCGGTCCAGAAAAGCCCATGTGTTCGCGAAATCTTCGCTGTCGTCGCCAAGCCAGTAGAGCAGCGTAGACGTGTAAACGCCGCTGAGTGTTGCGCGTTTGGTGTAGTAATTGAAATCCTCGGACGTATCGCCCAGTGCCCGCCAGATGGCATCGGCTGTCCCCCACACCATAGAGGTACCTTCCGGTCCATTGTGGGGCAGGGAAAAAAGCGTGGCACCTCTGCGCACGGCCTCGCGATGTTTTGCGGCGGCTTCCAGGCGGGTGCGCACAGCAAATGCCACCTTTTCGGAATAGCGCATGTCTGACATGTCTGCTGCGTCTATAGCCGCAACCATCTGACGATCCCCGCGTTTGTGGAATGCCACGGCCAAATCAATTGCACCGCGCGGCGCCGCCTGCTGGGCCAGCGCATCATCCACACCGCTGTCTGCCACCGCAGCCTGGAACGTGGTTGGGGTCCAGCCGTCAAACATCACGTGCATCAACGCGGCATCTACCAATGCATCCAGCGCTTCTGCCTTGTGATCAGATTCCGTTTTTTTATTCGCCATAACGCTGCCTCCACGGCCAAAAGATGTCGCCCTAGACAAGATAAATCGACCTTGTTATACGGCCACTTCCTGCAAGGACATGCAACTCTAACTTTGAAAGGTGGTGACAACCACATGCAGGTATCGGTTCGCGACAATAACGTCGATCAAGCGCTTCGGGCGCTGAAAAAGAAGCTTCAGCGTGAAGGTGTTTTCCGGGAAATGAAACTCCGGCAACACTACGAAAAACCGTCCGTCAAACGGGCGCGCGAAAAGGCCGAGGCCATCCGCCGTGCGCGGAAACTGGCCCGCAAAAAAGCGCAGCGCGAAGGGCTCTAGTAAGTCCGACGTTAGCACCGAAAACAATGAAGCCCCCGTGCGATCGCCCGGGGGTTTTGTTTTGCTTCCCACCAAGGCCGAATGCACCTGCCCACGATAGACGAATTGGCGCCGTTAAAAAACAGACCGTTGTGCGTTTAGCGAAATCTATAACGTCGTGATGTGTCGAAAAGGGATTCAGTTCAAATGGCGGCTGCGGAAGCCGTCCGATTGATGTGGCATGACGTCTTCTAAAAGCGACTGCAACACACCAGCAAACTCCCGAAACTTGTCGATTTCGGCCTTGGACCAACACCTGATCTCTGGCCCCATCGTTTCCAAAGCGCCGACGCAAACCCCGCGTAGGAACAATGGCGCCCCCACATAGGTTTCCATGTGCTCAGCTTCCATAAAAGGGCAATAGGTCTTGTCTGCAGGGGAGGAATAGTTTTCCACCACCAAAACATCTTGGGAAGCAACTACTTGAATGCAGCATGTCTGCGGCCCCAAGGGCGTGCAAAACTCATCTGGTTTGTCAGACATTTCTGACACAATTAAATGGTGCAAGCGTTGTTCGGGGCGCTTGATAAGCGTCACGCTGGCCGCTGCAGTCCCGTAAATGTCCCGCACTTTGTGCAGAACTTCAATCTGAAGATCTCGTAGCTCGTTCATCATTCTACTTTTGGGCGAATTTTTCTAGCTTGCAACGCATTTCGTGGTATTCAGAGAAAACAATGTGATCTTAGACGTGAAATAATGCAAACGACCTTCGCAAACTTGCAAAGCGCAAGAGAAGTTGCAGAAAGCCTATTGGAACAAACGGGCTGCGCAATTGAATCAGGGGACTTTGACAGTTTCCGTCCCCATTTTGTTCTGCCGCAGCGGGTATCGACGCATTTGGGAACGGTCACTATCAACTCCACGGCTGAATTATTTGCGACGTTTGAGCGGGTACGGTGGCACTATCGGGGACTGGGCATTACGAATTTGGACCGACGTGTTTTAGTTGCCATGTACCTGGACGAGAGTTCTATTTTTGTAGTTCATTGCGCGCGCATGTTTCGGGGAGCCACCGAAATACGCCGGCCTTACAAGGCACTGTCCACTCTTGTTAACAGCGACGGGATCTGGCGTATCAAAAAATGCGACTACGCGATCAAAGACAGCCTGGGCCACAACCGCGCGCTTTATGGCCCGCAGGCGGTAGAAACCCGCTACGCTTCGTAAATTACAACCACCATCGAGGGCGTGTTCGGCCCCCAAGCCAGGCGCCTAACGCCCACCTGTCGCGGTGGATCAGCAGCACAAGTGCGACCAATGCGGCCAGTACCGCTAGGTCGATCACCTGATTGCGGTGAATGGGGAACCCCTTTGCGTTCAGTGCAAACGGATCAAAAAAACCTTCCCATCGCCGGGTGACTGTAAAAAAGTGCATTAGCAGCAAAGAAGAGTAGCTGAAGATACGGAACAGACCGATGGCTACCAGGACGCAAGCGATGATCTGAACGGTGGCAGCGCCATAGATTTGCGCAAACGACAGGTCCAACCCGTCAAAGTGCTTGGCCAGGCCCTTGTACTGTTTTGGCGTCAGTATCTTGTGAATCGCCCAGAGGCAGATGAACCAGGCCAGGCCAAGGCGCATGACCAAAAGGGCGAGCGCGTCGCGGGTTTCGTGGCGCATGGGGGGCTCCGTCTTTTGCGGGCTGTAGATACCTGCACTTGGGCGGGTTAATCAAATGACGGTTTCGTGGGCCGCGACTATCTGCACGAGCGTCGTATTTATCTCTTCCACACCCGTGGATGCGCGCGATAAAGGGGTCTGCAAAAGATGGAGGGCACCAACCATGGCCAGCAAAACCGGCATCATGATCTGCGGGCACGGCAGCCGTGCGAAATCTGCGGAAGAGGAATTTGGCCTGTTGGCGAGAGGATTGCGCAAGCGGTTCCCGGATACGCAAGTTGAATACGGTTTTCTGGAATATTCTGCCCCGAACATCCACATGGGTCTCGACGCGCTGCGGGATGCAGGTGTGGATCGTATTTTGGCCGTGCCGGGTATGCTTTTTGCGGCGACCCACGCCAAAAATGACATCCCGTCGGTGCTGACCACCTATCAAGAGAAAAATCCGGGTTTGACCGTGGCCTACGGGCGAGAACTGGGCCTGCACCCGCAAATGATCGCGGCCTTTGAGGCGCGCATTCTGGAAGCGCTGGGCAAAGACCATGTCCATGACGGCGATCTTTACGACACTATGTTGGTGGTCGTGGGGCGCGGCACGTCTGATACAATGGCAAATGCCGAAGCTGCGCGACTGACCCGGATCGTCGCGGAAAATCTGGGCTTCGGCTGGTCAGAGACGGTTTATTCTGGCGTGACGTTCCCCTCTGTGGGCCGTGGGCTGGAGATGGCCTTGCGTCTTGGATTCAAAAAAATTGTTGTGGCGCCATACTTCCTGTTCACGGGCCGCTTGATCGACCGCATTTATGGTTATGTGGACCGTGTCGCAGCTGAAGCGCCCGATGTGACGTTTTACAAGGCGCATTACCTTGCGGATCAGGATCATGTGATCGACACCTTCATCGCAAGAATTGCGGAAGCTGACGCTGGTGAGATGTCGGACAGCGTGGACTTGATGGCGTCGTTTCAGGACCGGCTGGCCAAAGGTGAAGTGGACGTGCACCATCACCATGCCGAATATCGCGATCCGCTGGATGATGAAGCGGGTGGTGGTCATGATCACGATCATGACCACTCCCATGACCATGACCATGACCATGACCACGGGCATGACCATCATCATCACGGCCATAGCCATGGCGTCTATCGCCACATTGCACATCCCACCGGCCCGCGCACGATGATCGACGAAGGGGTCTGCTGCTGCTTTATGAGCCAGTTCCCTGATGAGGTGATCGAAGAAGAACGCAGCCTGCGCACCAAGAGCTAACGGTCGCCCAATTCTTTCAAAGAATTGGGATCGAAGTCTTTCAAAGACTTCGGCACCAGGGCGCCTATGGCGCTTCCTGGTGTAGGGAGGTCCGTCCGGATGCGGACACTTGCCAAATCGCGCCAGCGTCCAAAACAATGACTGATAAGTCTCGGCCATAGGCGCAGCCGGTGTCGATATTGATCCGGTTGCCATAGTGCGTCACCCGGTCCACGGGTGTATGGCCGTGCACAATAAGCTTTGGGTGTGGCGTCTCAACTTTGTGAAATGGCGCCCTGATCCAGATCAGATCGTCTTCCTTCTGATCTTCCAGTGCTACGCCTGGCTTGATCCCGGCGTGGCAAAAGAAGACCTCCGGCGTGTCATAGTGGTCTGGCAGGGCCTCTAGGTAATCCAGATGCGCCGGCGGGACTGCCCTGAGAGCTGCTTGTCTTATCGCATCAGGCACTAATCCTTCTATTTCGACCCCATAGCTCGCGAGCGTTTCTGCTGCGCCCAGTTGCGGTGCCAGCCAGTCCCAGTCCGATCGAAGGCAGGGATCACGACGCCCATGGCGGATGAATTCTGTCATCATTCGGTCATGGTTGCCCTTAAGTACGATCCACGGCCGTTCAGCCGCCTGCCCGTTGTGCAAAAAATCCACCACGCCTCGGCTATCGGCGCGTCGATCCACCAGATCCCCGATGAACACAACTTCATGGCCACGGCCGCGGGCATCTTCGTCCACCCATTCAAGTGCCGCCTGCAGTTTCTCCAGGTCTCCGTGGATATCACCTACCGCATAGATCAGCGCTGTCATGGCTACCCAGTCTTGGCTGCTTCTGTTAGCGGTGGCTTATGCAAAGCTTAAGTGATTTTGAACCCCTTTCCCCGGCTGAAACGCGCCTTGTGGAGAAGATTGGCACCGGCAGCCGGGCAGAGATCGGCGACGGTGGCCTGCCCGGGGACGTCCCAGACTTGGTAATTCGGGCCGGTGTGATACGCGTGCTGCTCCTGAACCTCGACCCGTCGGTGCCGGTCCACGACAAAGGCGTTCGGCTGCGCGGTGCGCGCATCAGGGGCTCACTCGACTTTCAAGGGGTGGATTGCACGAACGACCTGTCGCTAAGCCGATGTGTGCTGGAAAATCCTGCTAGTTTTCTGAATGCATCCATGCGCGGGCTTTACCTGTCGGGATGCCATACCAACGGAATTTCAGCCGACAACGCGTCTTTCTCCGGCTCGGTTTTTCTGCGCAAAGGCTTTCACAACACCGGTGACCTGTCGATGCCCGGCGCCCGAATTGCTGGTGATTTGCAGGTTTGTGACGCCATGCTTGATGGCCAGGGTCAGGCGGCCATATTTGCCAATTCCATGCAGGTCGAAGGCTCGGTTTATCTGGGCGATTATCCCTATGACGGCAAAGATTCGGAAATGCGGACCCAGGGCGCGATGCTGTTTTCCAATGTAGTTGTCGGCCAGGACTTTTTTGTTCGCAATGTTTCAATATCCGCTGCCGGGCCAACCTTGCCGCCTGCAACCTTGCAAGACGGTGCTGAAGGCGGCAACAGTGTGGCCTTCAGTCTGGTGCGCGCAAATGTGGGCGGGGCGTTTTATTTCAAGCAAAATCAAATCTCTGGCGGGATCGTCAACCTGTCCGGCGCCCGCGTGCGGCGCTTGAATGATGAACCGGATGGGATGGGGGCTGACCATGCTGTAAGGCTCGACGGGTTTGAATACAAAGATTTCGCCCAGCATACGGACGTCAGTGTTCCGGTGCGACTTGCATGGTTGGCGCGCAGGCCTGAAGGCATCGAGTTTCGCGCTCAACCTTATGAGCATCTGGCGCGGGTTCTGTACCGCATCGGTCACCGCGAAGATGCAACCGATGTGCTGATCGAAAAGGAACGCCTGCAGCGAAACGCGAACCGAGATTTGTCCGTTCATATGCCGTTCGGAGGCGTGCGCCGCGTGGTGATGGGCACGCGCGACACATTGATGCGATGGCTGGTGGGCTATGGCTACCGGCCGCTAAGGTCGGTTTATGCAGCGTTGATCCTGATAGCTGCGCTGACGTGGTATTTTGATCAGGTTTGGCGTGCCGGCGATATGGCGCCTGCCGCGGCGCCGGTTTTGGTAAGTCAGGACTGGATCGCCGCCACCCAGACCCATGCGGGCAATCCTGCGGCCCACTGGGCCAGCAAGGGGCAAGCGGGGCAGGACTACGAGACTTTCAATGCCTTTGCTTACGCCGCTGATCTGTTGATCCCGATTGTAAACCTTGGCCAGGAGGAAGCATGGGGGCCATCCACGTCACGTTCTGATTGGGGTTGGCATGGTTGGTGGATCCGCTGGGCGGCGAAGATTGTCGGATGGATTGTTACGGCGCTGGGTGCGGCGGCAGTGACCGGCGTCATCCGGCGGCAATAGGTGCAGCGGTCCGGTGTGCTGCACCTCAACCCGCAGCTTTTGGTAATAGAAAGGGTCGGGCGGGTGTTTTGCGCTGCATAATGTCGTTCCGCTTCGAAGGTGGCTCCCCTAAAGTGTGTGGGAAAGCGAATCTGAGGGATACATGGCAGAGGACAATTCCGGCGGTTACCAGGTCCTGGCGCGCAAGTATCGCCCGGGGAACTTTGCTGACCTGATCGGTCAGGACGCAATGGTTCGCACGCTCAAGAACGCTTTTGACGCGGATCGGATCGCCCATGCCTTTGTGCTGACCGGCATTCGAGGGACCGGGAAAACCACCACTGCACGGATCATCGCCAAAGGGATGAACTGCATTGGTCAGGATGGAACCGGTGGTCCCACCACTGAGCCATGTGATGAATGTGAGCATTGCAAATCCATTGCCGAAGGGCGCCACGTGGACGTGCTGGAAATGGACGCCGCCTCTAACACCGGCGTCAACGATGTGCGTGAAATTATAGACAGTGTGGCCTATCGCGCGGCGTCTGCGCGCTTCAAAGTGTTCATCATCGACGAAGTTCATATGCTGTCCACCAACGCCTTCAACGCGCTTTTGAAGACGTTGGAAGAACCCCCGGAACATGTGAAATTCATCTTTGCCACCACCGAGATCCGCAAGATCCCGGTGACGGTCTTGAGCCGCTGCCAGCGGTTTGACCTGCGCCGGATTGAACCGGAGGTGATGATTGCGCACTTGCAAAAGATTGCAGGTCTTGAAGGGGCCGAGGTTGCTGAAGACGCACTTGCGCTGATTACCCGCGCAGCCGAAGGATCGGTTCGCGATGCGGTCAGTCTGCTGGACCAGGCAATTGCCCATTCGGTGGGGGAGACGAGCGCAGATCAGGTACGCGCCATGCTGGGGTTGGCGGACAGGGGGCGGGTTCTCGACCTATTTGACATGGTCATGAAGGGGGACGCGCAGGCTGCATTGAATGAGCTTGGCGCCCAATACGCCGACGGGGCGGATCCACTGGCGGTGCTACGTGATTTGGCGGAGATCACCCATTGGGTCAGCGTGATCAAGATCAGCCCGGAAGCGGTGGAAGACCCGACTGTCAGCCCGGATGAACGGACCCGAGGCATGAATTTCGCCGAAGCGATACCGATGCGGGCGCTTACACGCATGTGGCAGATGTTGTTGAAGGTTCTTGAAGAGGTCTCCGCCGCGCCCAATGCCATGATGGCCGCAGAGATGGCGATCATTCGACTGACCCATGTGGCGGAACTGCCAGCGCCGGACGATCTAATAAAACGCCTGACCTCTGGTGCGCCGCAACCCGGCGGTGGCGCCGGGGCGCCAATGCCCGGCGGCGGGGATGGTTCCGCGCCGCAGGCGCATCTTCCGCAAGGCCCTAACAGCGGCCCTGTGGCCATGATCGCTGGCGGCGGCGCCGTAACCGGGGCGCAACCGGATCCAAACGTGGCATTGGCTCGATTTGCACGGTTTGATCAGGTCGTTGACCTGATCCGGGCACGCCGGGACATGAGCCTGCTGATGGCCGTAGAAACCGGCCTGCGGTTGGTCAGCTATAGCCCCGGACGGATCGAGTTTCAGCCAACAGATACCGCCGCGCCGGACCTTGCAGCCAAGCTTGCACAGCGCTTGCAATCCTGGACCGGCGTGCGCTGGGGGGTGTCTGTCGTATCCGACGGTGGCGCCCAAACCATAGCGGAGACCCGCGCGGCTGAACGCACAGACCTGCAAGGTCGCGCCTTAGGTCATCCATTGGTGCAAGCCGTGATTGCCCGGTTCCCGGGCGCCGAAATCCGCGACATCCGTACGCTCGATGAACTGACGCAAGAAGACGACGGAACGGTGCCCTTGGAAGATGACGACGACTGGGATCCGTTTGAGGATGATTAGGGCGGCTTTGCTCGCCGCAGCAGCGCTGATTGCGACTGTCGCAGGCGCCGATACCGTCGGGACAAAGCGCATAGAGGCCGACGTGACACCAGACCTGCAGGTCAATGTCAGGGTGTTCTATCCCGTTTCCGGCGCCGAAGAGATCATGAGTTATGGTCCGTGGGAACTGCCGATCGTTCGGGGGCGGGCGGCCCTGCCCGGTGACCGGCCATTGGTTGTCATCTCTCATGGTCTTGGTGGACGCGATTGGAACCATCATCTTTTGGCTCAAAGACTGGTTAAACGCGGGTATGTGGTCGCAGCAGTGCAGCACCCGGATGATCTGTTGCGCGTTGGGAATGCAGGTCATTTCGATCTGCGCAAGGCGGAGCTTTGGGCGGCCATCGACGCGGTTTATGCAGATCCCGAGTTTGCTGAAACAGTCGATCCAGACCGTGTCGGTGCCTTTGGCTTTTCGCTTGGCGGGTTTACGGCCCTTGCTTTGGCGGGCGGAGCATATGACGCAAAACTTGCGGAGGACCATTGCAATCAAAACTCTGCCGCAGACTCGATTTTTTGTGCAGCAGATACGGGTTTGCCTTTTACAACGCGAATGCGTCGGATGACTTACCGACTGCCATCTGTCGAAGTTTCCAAGGGGGGACACCCAAAAATCTCGGCCCTTGCCATTGCTGCGCCGCTTGGCGCGGTTTTCTCTGACCTTGCAGATGTGCGGGTGCCCGCGTTGTTGTGGGAAATGAACGGTGACCCAGTGCTCGTGCCGGAGTTCCACAGCAAGCGGATTGCTGAAATGTTGCCAGACTTGCGGGCGCAGCATTCCAGCGAATTGGATCACCACTATGCGTTTCTGTCGCCCTTTCCCGAAAGTATCAGAAACAGCGTGGGCGAACCGGCGCAAGATCCGCCGGGTTTTGACCGCTTGGAGTTTCTAAATTCCGTAAACGGTAATATAGAAGAATTCTTCGTGTCGGCGCTGGGCGTCGGCACAAGCGCAACCGACTGAGGAGAGCAGGATGCTGAAAGGTTTGGGCGGTCTCGGCGATATGGCCAAGATCATGAAACAGGCACAGGAAATGCAGTCCAAGATGGCGGATGCGCAGGCCAAGCTGGACGATATCACCGTCGAAGGAGAGGCCGGCGCCGGCATGGTGAAAGCCACCGTTTCTGCCAAAGGCGACCTGCGCGGGTTGGCCATTGATCCGTCGCTGTTCAACCCGGATGACCGGGAAGTGGTGGAAGACCTGATCGTGGCGGCGGTCAAGGATGGCCAGTCCAAAGCGGCAGAACGGTCCCAGGAAGAAATGGGCAAAATCACCGAAGGTTTGGGCCTGCCTGAAGGCATGAAACTGCCTTTTTAAGATTTGAAGCCTTCAAACGACATTGAGGCGCTGATCGCGTTGATGGCAAAGCTGCCGGGGCTTGGGCCCCGGTCTGCCCGGCGCGCAGTGCTGCATCTGATCAAAAAGCGCGCGCTGCTGCTAAGCCCGCTGGCGGACGCCATGTTTGCAGTTGCGGCGAGCGCACGGGAATGCCTGATTTGCGGCAACATCGGATCATCGGATCGCTGCGATATTTGCACTGCGCCGGAACGTGCAAACGGCCAGATTTGCGTGGTGGAAGACGTGGTAGACCTTTGGGCCATGGAACGGGCCGCCGTTTTCAAAGGCCGGTATCACGTTTTGGGCGGTTCGCTTTCTGCGCTGGACGGCATCGGGCCAGAAGACCTGAAAATCCCACAACTGGTCGATCGCGTATCACACGAAAACGTCGGGGAAGTGATCCTCGCCCTGAATGCAACGGTCGACGGGCAAACCACAGCCCACTACATCGCAGACCAGTTAGAGGAGACGGAATGTTCCGTCACCTCCCTTGCGCAAGGCGTGCCAATCGGGGGGGAGCTTGACTACCTCGACGACGGAACGATCTCTGCCGCGCTAAACGCGCGCAAGTCAGTTTAGCGGCTTAAAAACACCGTACGCGCGCCCTTTGCGCTGTTCGACACCACGCCAACACCAAACTCAGACGACAAAAACATAAACGCTCCGTAAGCCGAGTTGCCGCCACCGAAATCTTTGTAAAAATAGACGGCGGGTGCGCCATCCAGTGGGCAGCCAGCAACCTCCGCGATGTAATCGACGGTTTGCTCAACCTCTTTGTTTTCATCGTTTTTCCACACCAGTTTTTTGTTCTGCAGCATGGGACGGGTGACCGGCACCTCAGACAGTTTTGCCCGGGACAGCGGGTGCAGTTGCAAAGTCGGCCCGCCGCCCCCCGAAATGGTTGCCTGTGTGCCAGTGCGGTTTGTCGTGATGACAAAGCTGTCTTTTGTGACGCCGGTTGCAACGCGTTTTCCCACGCCCGTGAAATTCCAGGCGCCATCAATTTCCGCGCCAAACTTGCGGAAATCTATGGAGTTGCCAGTGAAGTTGCAGAAAACGTCTTGAGCGTTAACTGCCCCGGCCAGGAGCGTTGCGGACAACATTGCGGATAAAATGGTCTTCATGGGTATGCAGTCTTTCAAAGTTATTGTTAGCCATTTCAAGTTGGCGCGAAAATTTCAACCGATCAAGGGGAGCTATGTTTACTAACGATTTTTTTGCAGTTTCAGATCGGAAAGCGGATAGGTCGAGTTCCCGCTTAGTTCGCCAACTTTTTGAGCAGCTTTTGCGCCCGCTTGGACACCGATTTGCGCGGATCTTTGGAAAGCCGGTTTAGGTGTGGCAGCAGCCAGTTGTGCAGCTCTTGCTTTTCGCGGGACCAAAGTGCCAACGTTTCCATCGTATTGTTCAGCACAATCCAATCGCCGTGTTCCGCCAGATTGCGGCGCATCAGCGCCTCCGCACGGTTCACCTGATCTTCGGTCATATCTGAGCGCCCGACCTCAAACAACTTCGCCAGGGTCCATTGGGCAGATGCCTGGTCAAGTTGTCCAATTTCATCGATCAAGCGATCGTAGAACGGCACGATCAGGTCCGGTCGTTCAGCCTGTACCCGGCGCATTCCATTAGAGACACGCAAGCGAACCACTTCATCCGCGCTGCGATAGCAGGCGTAAAGGTCTTCCACACGTTCTGGGTTGGCAAAAACGGTGTCCACCACCTCTATCGTGCGACCGAGCGAGTTTGGGTGCCCGCCGGTCAGCATGGTTTCTAAATCCTCCGCCATATGTGCAGTTTGGGGATTGGGCGTGGTCCGTCAAGTGGCCGGGTTGGTTTCCGGCTTAGGCAGGATCACTTCGACGACGGCTGCTGACACAATCAGGACTGTTCCCAACAGTTCCGGCCAGCCAAAAGGCTCCGTCAGGAACCACGCGGCTGTGGCCACGCCGGACACAATCTCTCCGGTCAGAAGAAACGCCAAGGTCGTCGGCGCCAGCCGCCGGGCGGACCAAAGCGTGGCGACGGTAACCGGGGCTATGTATATGGTTCCAGTGAGCATGGCGATGCCCGCAGCCTGTCCCGAAAACACCGGAGCGGGCTGGGCAAATGCCAGGATAATGGCCAGCGATACCAGAACCCCGCCAACGCAGCCCCAAATGGTCAACCGCACCGCGCCGACGTCCGGACCGGTGAAGACCAGCGCGGATCCAATGGCCCAGCTGATCCCTGCCATCAGTGCAAAGGTATCCCCAATGGTCCAACCCGCCACTGCAATATCAAAGCGAAAGATCGTCAGGATGCCGACCGCCGCCAACGCAAAGGCAAGCCCGTTGCCCCAGCGAAATTTGCGGCCCAACCAAACGCATTCGATCAAGATTGCCCAAACGGGTGCCAGGTAGAATATCAGCACGGCACGCAACACAGTCGTTTCGGCAATCGCCGCCGTGTAAAACGCCATCGCCCCGCCGATAAGCGCGCCCGACAACGCAATACGAACCGTTAAAGATGGCCCGCCTGACGGACGGAAAAACTGGAAAAGCAGCAAAGCGGGCAGTGCGGCACCTACCAACATGACACCCGCCCAAGCGCCGCCAACGCCCACACCTTCAAGCAAGCGCACCGGTCCCCACCACACGCCCCACAACAGGGCAGAGGCGAAAGCAACAGCAACAGGAAGGCGGTTCGCTGACATGGCCGGGGCTCTTTTTCGGACTGGGCGCTATACAACCGCCTCCACCCGTGTAAATCTGACACTGATGCCGCGAACAAGGGTTTCCTTGCTTCGGTGTCCAGAATTCTGATTGGCGCGCCGATCAAAAACAACAGGGAGAAACCCATGAAGAAATTGACACTCACCTTCGCGGCCTTGGCCTTGGGCACGGCCGCGCATGCAGCTGAATTGGGCGCGGTGGACGAGCCTATCAAACTGGCCATCAACGAATGGACTGGCCAGCACGTTAGCACCCATATCGCCGGTTCCATGCTGGAGGCCGCAGGCTACAAGGTGGAATACACAACGGCCGGTTACATGAACATGTATCAGGCGATGTCCGACGGTGAACTGCACGCCGCACTGGAGATCTGGTCGTCAAATGTATCCGAAGACTATGCCAAAAAAGTCGAAGGCGGCGGTGTGGTTGAGCTTGGTGATCTGGGCCTTGATGCAAAAGAAGGCATCGCTTACCCGGCCCACGTGGCAGAGTTGTGCCCTGGCCTGCCTGCCTGGGAAGCGCTGAAAGAGTGTGCCCAGAACTTTGCAACGGCGGAGACAATTCCGAACGGACGTCTTGTGGATTATCCGGCTGACTGGGGCACACCCGGTGCCGACCGGATGGTTGGTCTGGAACTGCCGTTTAAAGCAGTCCCTGCGGGATCTGAAGGTGCTTTGATCACCGAACTGCGTGCGTCGACGGAGAAGAAGACACCGCTTTTGATCACTTTCTGGCAGCCGCATTGGGCGATGTCCGCATACGACGTGAAATTCGTTGAACTGCCTGCCGGTGAAGAGGCATGCTTTAACGATCCAGCTTGGGGTCCAAACCCGAACGCCGTGAATGATTGCGACTTTGCGCCGTCCCGTATTTTCAAAGCGGGTTGGTCCGGTATGAAAGACAAATGGCCAGCCGCGTATGAAATCCTGTCGAACTATCAGCTTAGCGTTGCAGACCAGCAGCCTATGATGGGCGCAATCGACGTGGACGGCGGCAAGGTGGAAGAGGTCGTGGCAGCCTGGATGGCCGCCAATGAAGCGACCTGGAAGCCTGTCGTTGACGCAGCGACCAAGTAAGCACGATGACTGATAGCAGGCCGGGCGCACCGGCAATTGGTGTATCCGGCCTGTGGCAGGTTTTTGGCGAAGGTGCCAAGCCTGCATTGGCCGAAGGGCTGGAAAATTCTGCGGCTACGTCTGATGGCGTGGCTCATTCGTTGCGCGATGCGGGGCTGATCCCTGCCGTTCAACACGCCACCTTTGAGGTGGGATCGGGCGAGCTGTTTGTGATTATGGGGCTGTCTGGTTCCGGCAAATCCACGCTGGTTCGCTGTATTTCTCGGTTGGTAGAACCGACAGCCGGCAAGGTCGAACTTTTCGGCGAAGATATTCTGACCGCTAACAAAAAACGCATGACAGAACTGCGCCGGGACAAGCTTGGGATGGTGTTTCAGCACTTTGGCCTGTTTCCCCATATGTCCGTGCGCGACAACGTTGCCTTTCCGTTGAAAATGAAAGGTGTGGCCACGGCCGCGCGGCGCAAGCGGGCCGAAGAGGTCATCCGTCTGGTGGGTCTTGATGGGCGCGAGGACAGCTATCCTCGGGAGTTGTCAGGGGGGCAGCGCCAGCGCGTCGGCATCGCCCGCAGCTTGGCAGTGAACCCGGACGTTTGGTTTCTGGATGAGCCGTTTTCCGCGCTCGACCCGCTGATCCGACGCCAATTGCAGGATGAATTCTTGAACATCCAGGCGACGCTGAAAAAGAGCATCGTTTTTATCACCCACGACATTGCTGAGGCGCTGAAGCTGGCGGATCGCATCGCGATCATGCGTGACGGGGCCATCGTCCAGATTGGGACACCGACAGAGATCGTGTTGAACCCTGTCGACAGCTATGTGGCCGAATTTTCCCGCGACATCCCGCGTGGGCAGCATATGACGCTGGATGCCCTGATGGAACGGATTGAACCCCATGACGGTATGGGCAGCGGTCCGGTTTTGCGGGCGTCTATGACGCTCAACGATGCGCTAAGCGCCTGTGCGCGGACGTTTGAGCCGATCCCGGTGCGCGACGGCGATGGCAAGGTGGTCGGTGTGATTGATCCAGACAGGCTCGCCCGTGCAGTAGGCGAAGCGCAAGCATGACTGAGGGCGCAAAAGCTGCGGCCTTGGCGCTGCTGGTTGGGGCCGTTTGTCTGGCGTTTGCGCCATATGCGGCCTGGCTGACGAAATATCCCGATGCCTGGACCCTTCCGATCACCGATTGGGTGACAGTGGGATTGGGCAGCGTGCTGGATTTCATCAAACCCGCGATGCGCTGGATCAGTTGGGCGTTGAGTTTTCCAATGGAGGGCGCCAACTGGCTTTTGAAGTCGACGCCTTGGCCGCTGATCGTCGGATTGACCACGGCAATTGGTTGGTGGATCGGCGGTTGGCGCATGGCAGCGCTTGGGTTCTTTGGGCTGATATTTGTGCTTTTGACCGGCTACTGGATCGAAGGCATGGCCACTTTGGCGCTGGTTTTTGTGTCTGTGCCGTTGGCGCTGGCGCTAGGGTTGGGGATTGGTCTGCTGGCTTATGAAGTGCCGCGTGCGCGCGGTGGGATCCAGGCTGTGCTCGATTTCATGCAGACCATGCCGACGTTCGCCTATCTCACGCCGCTGTTGTTGTTGTTTGGATTTGGTCCTGTGGTTGGCCTGATTGCCAGTGCGATTTACGCAGCTCCACCGATGGCGCGGAACGTTCTTTTGGGTCTCGACCGGGTAGAGAGCGAGATCAAGGAAGCCGCTGTGATGTCAGGCGGTACGCGGATCCAGCAACTGTTCTTAGTAGAGCTTCCCTCTGCCGCCAGTCAGATTGCTGTGGGGCTTAATCAGTCGCTTATGGCGGCCCTTTCGATGGTCATCATCGCAGCAGTTATCGGCGGATTTGGCGACATTGGTTGGGAAGTCCTTTTGACCATGCGCAAGAGCCAGTTTGGCCCGTCGCTGACAGCGGGCATGGTGATTGTGGTTTTTGCAATCATCATCGACCGGATGTCGGGTGCCCTGGCGCTGGAACGTCAACACCACGACCGCCGCGTGTTCTGGGCGCTAATCGCCGCCAGTGTGGGCGCTGCGTTTTTGGTGGGCTCTGTGCTGCCGGGTGCGACCGATGTGGCTGCGTTTGAAGGGGTCAAGGCAGGTATTGATGGGGGGCTGACGAGTTTCACCCAGGCGTATGGTGCGGGATTAGACACATTTAAAAACAACGCGATGTTCTTTGTGCTCCTGCCGCTGCGAATTGGACTGGATGAGGCTGTGCTGCCGTTTACCTGGGGATTTGCCTGGACTTCTACTATGAGCGCCTGGGTCTTTGTGGCGGCTGGTGTGATCGCTGCAGGCTTGGCCTTTAGCGGCCGGGTGGTGTTGGGATTGTCCGTAGCGATTGCGCTGGGTGTTTTGGAAACAGGTGTATCTCAACTGCCCTGGCCGTTTGTATTTGTAGGCGTGGCGGCGCTGGGTTGGGTGGCTGGAGGCTGGCGTTTGGCGGCCCTTGTGACCGGGCTTTTGACGCTGATCTTGCTGGCCGGTTTGTGGGAACGCGCGTTGTTGTCGCTTTACCTTTGCGGTGCGGCCGTGTTGGCCTGTGCCGTCCTCGGCGGCGCGCTGGGGCTTTTGTCGGCGGTCAGCAATGTGGCCTGGGCGGTGATCCGACCGGTTTGCGATATGCTGCAGACCATTCCACTGTTTGTGTTTTTGATCCCGGTGCTGATGTTTTTCCAGATCGGCGAATTCAGCGCGTTTCTGGCGATAATCGCTTATGCGATTGTGCCCATGATCCGTTACACACGTCACGGATTGGTCACCACGCCACCAGAAATGCTGGAAGCAGCGGTTTCCGCCGGCGCGACGGATTGGCAGATCTTGCGTGAGGTGCGCGCGCCTTACGCGGCGCCGACGATTCTGTTGGGGTTGAACCAGACTATCCTCTATGCCTTTGCCATGCTTGTAATCGCAGCACTGATCGGGACAACCGGGCTTGGCCAGTCGATTTATATCGCGTTGGGGCGGGCGGATGTGGGCCTTGGAATAACCGCTGGTGTGTCGATGGCCATTCTTGCCCTGATTGCAGACCGGTTGGTGCAAGGCTTTGCCGAAGAACGGCGCAAGGCGCTGGGGCTTTAGCCTAACGGAGCGGCTGCGCCGCACACCTATCAGACGCTTCGCTCTGGCAAGGGGGCACTGCCCCCGGCTTTGCCGCCCCCGGAGTATTTTTACAATGGAGAAGGCGGGTGCCAAGGCGCTGGTTTATCGGCGTACGAGATATAAAGCGGATGCCTTGGGTGACCTTCCTTGGTTTGGCCCAGTGCTGTGAGTGGAAACTCTGCCAACAGGCTCGCAGCGGCCATGTGTCGGTTCAGGTGGGTTCCATGCACGCCCCAGGCACATAGGATTTCGTCTGCCTGGTGGGCCGCGCGCAGGAGTTCGGCGTCGGTGTCAGCGCCGATGGGGGCCGGGTGGGCCTTTAGGTCTTTGGGGTCCGTGGCGCAGAGTGCGAAAAGGTTGCAGGCGGTGAAGGCGGCATATCCCAGCGCTGTAGCCCGGCGTTGACAGCGTTCGATGGTCGGGTCGTTTTGCGCCTCCGTCGCTTTGGACGGGTTCAACATGATGTAGAGCAGTTCCGGCCCGTCGTCCCAGCGTCTGGTCAGGCGGTAGCGGTAGTTCCCGCAGGTCGACCAGAGGGCTTCTGACCGCGTAGCTCCATCGGTATGGCTGCGCAGCACCGTCACAAGTTGAAGACACGCGTTGGGTCTAACATTCCGGCGCGATAGGTGCCGATGGCCAGCGGCGTGCCTTTGCAGACGGCCAGTGCCGTTTCACCGAAGTTGGCGTCGGTGGTTGTGACCTCGGCAGCGTTGCCATTGCGAATACGGCCGGCGGCAATTTCTGACACTGTGGCGTGGGGCAGGTCGGGGATGCCTGCATCTATTGGTTGCAAGAACGCGGCGATATCGGGGGTGCGGGCCGTTGCTTCTATGTCTTCCAGGGTTGTTGACTGATCTACGGAAAACGGGCCGGACCAGGTGCGCCGCAGTTTGCGGACGTGGCCGAAACAGCCAAGCGTCTCACCCAGGTCGCGGGCAATCGCGCGCACGTAGCCGCCTTTGCCACAGACCATTTCGAGCCGGGCATGGTCGGTATCAAGCATCTCGAGCAGCGTGAGGCTTTCAACAAAAAGTGGACGAGCGGCAAGGGTTGGAATGTCTCCGTCGCGGGCGCGTTTGTAGGCCCGCTCACCGTCGATCTTGACGGCGGAAAAAGCGGGTGGAACTTGTTCGATGTCACCGGTGAAGGCGGGTAGAGTTGCGGTGATGTCCGCAGCGGACGGTCGGTTGTCGCTGGTAGCAGTGACCTTTCCTTCGGCGTCGTCCGCGTTGGTGGCTTGGCCAAAACGCACGGTGAAATCATATGCTTTCAAGGCATCGGTTACATACGGGATGGTTTTTGTGGCTTCGCCTAACGCGATGGCTAACAGACCCGTGGCTTCGGGGTCGAGCGTGCCAGCGTGGCCAGCCTTTTGCGCCTCAAAGGCCCAACGAACCTTGCCAACCACAGCCGTGGAACTGGGTCCGGCGGGTTTGTCGATGATTACCCAGCCGTGAACCGGGCGGCCCTTTTTTCTGCGTGCCATAGCGCGCCCTTTTCGTTTTGAGGTGCGCGCCTAGCAAAGCCGCGCGCGGGCGTCAAACACTCACTCAAAAGCGCCAACAATTGGGCCCATGGTAAAACCGAAATCGCGCCGGCGCCCGGCAGGCCACCAGAGCTTTGAGATATTGCCGTCAAAATAAAGGGCGTTTGGGGTTTTGAGCACGTCGCGGAAGTAGCGGGCGAAACGATGAAAGTTAACGGGCGCATCGGCTATCACAAACACTGCCTTTTTGCCGTCGCGCGATGTGCCGACGCCATTGCGGGTGTAAAGCGACGTGCTGTTTTCCAGAAATCTGGGGTGCAGTGCGCCGTTGATCACCAGCATCGGGCCGGACTGGCTTGCAAATTCGCAGTTAGGGCGGCTTCGGGCGAAGGTACGGCTTTCGATCACGTCCACGCGATCGGGCTGGATGCAAAACACCCCGTTTGGCAGCAAGCCAAAGTTGCCCGGTCCCTTGTTTGTCACAAGACGCGCCTGTTCCTCGCCCTTTTCGACATAGAGCCCCACCGGCGCGCGGTCTTTGTGGTACATGCCTGCGTTCATCGCGAATGTCAGCGATTTGCCTTCCGTCTTTGCCAGTTCATTGACGGCGCTGAACTGGCCCAAAAGTTTGCCCTGATCGGTGGAATGGAAGAGCCGCAGGTCAGCGGTTGAGACGTCCACTTCACAGGCGATCATGGGAACACCTTCCCATTCGGTCTTTTGGCATTCCGCCGCATGGACATTGGAGGCCCCCAGAAACGCTATAGCTGCGATGCTCAACCAGATCCTTTTCATTGTGGATCCTCGTCCGTGTCCCGGCGCACTTCGGCCTGTGCAAACAGTCTGCGGGTTTCATCCATCTGATCGAACGTGGTGTCGTAGACAAATTTCAGTTGGGGCGAGTATTTCAGCGACATGGATTTGTTGACCGTTCGCCGTAACTCTCCTGCATTTCGGTTGAGCGCGGCAATCACTAGGTCCTGATTGCCGCCGCCAAGGGGCGTCACGTGGACATAGGCGGTGCGCAGATCAGGCGAGGTGCGCACTTCGCCCACTGTCACCGATACGCTCACCAGATCAGGATCGTGAATATCGCCGCGTGACAACACATCGGCCAGGGTGCGGCGGATCAATTCGCCTACCCGTAGTTGGCGCTGAGAAGGGGCAGAGGCTTGGCCGGATTTACGTGACATGACTTCGCATTTGCTCGGATTTTTCTTTTCACTTAGGCCGAAGGGCAGCAAGGCGCAAGCTTTCGGGTTTGCCGCCGCGTAAGCTGCGCGGTAAGGGGAGTGCAGAATTTTTGGAGGCGATCATGGCCGATAAAACAGCGATAGCAATCGTGGGCGCCAGCGGTCGCATGGGGCAGATGTTGATCCGCACAGTGCAAGACAGCGACCAAGCCGTGGTGGCTGGCGCAACTGAGGCACCGGGCCATCCTTGGGTCGGACAGGATCTGGGCCAAGCCATGGGCGGGCCGGAATTAGGAGTGATCGTCCGTGATGACCCGGACGCAGCTATTGCGGGCTGTGATGCCGTGCTCGATTTCTCAGTCCCCGCTGTGTCCGTTTCAAACGCTACGGCTGCGGCGCGAACCGGCGTTGTGCATGTGATTGGCACCACCGGGTTTGCGACTGATGATCTGGCTGCCATCGCACAGTCGGCGAAGGACACCGTGATTGTGCGGGCGGGCAACATGAGCCTGGGGGTAAACCTTTTGATGGGTCTCACAAAGAAAGTCGCATCTGCGCTGGATGAGGATTTTGATATCGAAGTGATCGAGGCGCACCACCGCCACAAAGTTGATGCGCCATCGGGGACGGCATTGATGTTGGGGCAGGCGGCGGCAGAGGGACGCGGTGTTTCGCTCGATAAGATGTCAGATCGCGGGCGCGACGGGATCACTGGCGCGCGGGGACGGGGGACCATCGGGTTTCATGCTGTTCGCGGCGGCGACGTTGTGGGCGAACACGATGTGGTTTTTGCGGCCGATGGGGAACGCATCGTGATACGCCATTTGGCAACGGACCGGGGAATTTTCGCGCGCGGTGCGTTGAAGGCCGCGCTTTGGGGTCAAGGCAAGGCACCCGGAGAGTACGATATGATGGATGTACTTGGTTTGAGTTAAGGGCGGGTCCCGCACCGGGATCGTTCGGCTGAATAGAAGTTCCGGGACGCGATGCCCACAAACGCTGCGTCGACTAGAAATCGATTGCTAGGCCCTTTTTCTCCCAATCACCATAGCGCACCGGTTCCGGCCCGTCGCGCCCCCCAAGTTCTTTAGGGAGTTCCAACGCTTTGGCCTTTTGACGCCGCTCTTCTGCCTCTTCCAGCGCACGCTGGGCGGCGGCGGTTAAACGGGCTTGCTTTTCATCTGGGGTCATGGGTACGTGGCTCACTTTCATGCAAGAGGTATCGGCGGTGGACGCGGAAAGCAAGTTGGGTGAGGTCGCACGAGCAGGCGCTGCAACGCTTTTGGGCGCGGTGATTGCCGAACAGGTGATGCTGCGTGACGGCGTGCGACGACTTGCCCATCTCTCGCCGCCCGAAGTGGCCCGCGCCACGTCCCTTGCCAGCCTGGTGCTGCGCCAGATGGCGGCTCTGGACGGGGTGCTGGACCAATTCATGGATCGCCGCCCACCACTGAAAGTTCAAAATGTGTGCCGTATCTGCGCGGCGGAGGTTTTGATCGAAGGCATTGCGTCCCATGGGGCGGTCAATGGTGCAGTCAGCATCGTGAAACGGGACCGAAAAAATGCGCGCTTTAGCGGGCTTGTGAACGCGGTTTGCCGCAAACTGACAGGCCAAACCCTGCCTGTTACCGCGCCGCAGCCGTTGCCAAAGGCCATCCGGGGTGCATTGATCGGAGCCTATGGGCATGACGTGACCGAGGCGATTGAAGCCGCTCACAGCCTGCGTCCACCCGTTGACCTGACAGTGAAGTCTGACCCGAAGGCTTGGGCGGAAAAACTTGATGGGACCGTGTTGCCGAACGGGTCCGTGCGGGTGCAACCGGGCACGCAACTTAGCGCCCTACCGGGTTTTGAGGATGGCGATTGGTGGGTGCAAGACGCCGCCGCTGCGGTGCCCGTGACCCTGCTGGGGGATGTTGGGGGCAAGCGCGTGCTTGATCTTTGTGCGGCGCCGGGGGGCAAAACCATGCAATTGGCCGCCGCCGGTGCGCAGGTGACCGCGTTGGATGTCGCTGCTGATAGGATGGAGCGCGTTGCAGAGAACCTTGCCCGTACCAAGTTGCAGGCAGAAATGGTGGTTGCAGATGCCTTGAACTGGGAACCAGATGCGCCCTTTGACACTATCTTACTGGACGCACCCTGTTCCGCCACAGGCACGATCCGGCGACACCCGGATTTGCCGTTTGTGCGCCCGTCGCTGGACCTCAAACCCCTGCTGGATTTGCAAGCCGCACTGATTGACCGTGCGGCTGGATGGCTCACACCAGGTGGAATGCTGGTTTATTCCGTCTGCAGCCTGATCCCGGTGGAGGGCGAGCGTCAGATCGACCGGGCGCTGTCGCGCGGTGTTTTGCAACCCGCAGATGCCCCTTGCCTAGACCCGGCTTGGAAGATCAATTCCCACAGTCTGCGCCTACGCCCCGATTTCTGGCCGGATCTTGGCGGTATGGATGGGTTTTTCGCAGCGCTCTTACAAAAGCCTGCAAAAAAGCCAGACGTGGACACCGAATCGCGGGCAGCGTAGTATCGCGAAAAAGGCAAATCGAGCCCGTGGCTATCATGCTTGGATCCGCACGCGTTTTGTGGACGCCGGTTGCGCTGTTGACCCGCCTGCACAGGTCCGGTCTTCGGGTGGCGGACACGTTTGCCTTGTGGCAAGGCAGGTTTGCAGCACCTGCGACCGGATTTCGCCAACAACTGGAGCCGCGATCAACCGGGCAAGCCGCCCGAGGCGTTCAGATGTTGGCCGGAAATTATCTGATCGATGGGCGCCCGATGGAACTCGGAACCACGCCTCCCTGGGATCTGGACGCACCGACATTGGCGGCCGACTTACATGGCTTTGCATGGCTGGATGATGTTGCTGCGGTTGATAACGATGCATCCCGCGCAACTGCCCAAGACTGGGTTTTTGACTGGATCGACCGATACGATACCGGACAAGGCCCCGGTTGGCGGGCTGACCTGACCGGACGGCGCGTCATCCGCTGGATCCATCATGCCATTCTGATCCTGCACCGCAGATCACCTGACGACAGCCGTCGCTACTTCCGTAGCTTGGCCCGCCAATCGCGCTTTCTGTCGCGACGGTGGCGATCCGTACCCGCAGGTCTGCCGCGTTTTGAGGCTTTGGCCGGGCTTGTTTACGCCGGTCTTGCCCTGGATGGGCTGTCGCATCTGTTGGACCCGGCCCTGCGCGCGCTTGCCCGCGAATGCGCCCGCGAAATTGCCGACGATGGTGCGTTGCCGGAACGAGACCCAGAGGCAATGGCAGAGGTGCTGACCCTGCTTGCCTGGGTCAACCTGGCGGTATCAAGCACCGGGCAACCGATGCACAATGATATCATCAACGCGCTTGATCGCCTGGCCCCGGCCCTGCGAGCCGTGCGCATGGGGGATGGTCATCTAGCGCGGTTTCATGGCTCTGCCGGGGGGCGGCCTGACCGCATTGATCAGGCCCTGTCGGATGCAATGATCCGCACACCGGCCAACCCCGAAGGGGCGATGGGCTACACCCGTTTAGCGGCGGGTGGAACTGTAGTTGTGGCCGACACAGCGCCACTGCCCACCGCGCCAAAATCGGATCGCGCGCATGCCAGCTCGCTCGCTTTTGAGCTGTCAGAGGGGCGGATCCCAATCATTACCAACATGGGCGCCGCGCGTAAATTTGGGCCGGAAATGCGCCAAAAAGCCCGGCAGACGGCGTCTCATTCCACTTTGGTTGTGGATGACGTGTCGTCGGCAAGGTTCATAACCGATGGCATCATTGGCGCTACTTTTGGCCAACGGCTCGGTAGTGCGCCGCGCAATGTAGGCGTCAGCCGTGAAACAACACCCGAAGGGTTGCGGGCGCGAACCTGGCATGATGGGTACCGCAAATCCCATGGGCTGACCCATGAACGGACACTTCTCTTACTGCATACGGGTGGCAAGCTGGTGGGTCTTGATCGGGTCCGCTGCATGTCTGCCAAGGACAAAGAGAGATTGTCCCACCGGATGGAACGCTCTGCCGATCGGACCTTGGATTTGAAGATCTATTTCAACGCGCACCCGGATGTGGATGTGTCCATCGGGATGCGCGATACGGTGGCAGCATTTCGCACCATCACCGGCAGTACCTGGCTTTTGCGGGTAAACGACGGTCATTTGTCCTTAGCAGACACGGTTTACGTCGATGAAACCCGCTTACAGCCGCGCGCGACAAAACAGGTCGTGGTGTCTTGGCCGATCAACGACTATGACGACGCCGTCACATGGACCCTGAGCCGCGCAGACTGATCACCCGAAGGAGCTTTGCACAATGACAACGGACCCGACCCCAATCCGGCGCGCGCTTTTGTCGGTGTCTGACAAGACCGGCTTGGCGGAATTGGGTAACGCCCTGTCGGACGCGGGTGTGGAGCTTGTTTCAACCGGCGGCACGGCGTCTGCCTTGCGCGAAGCTGGGCTTTCCGTGCGCGACGTTTCTGACCTTACCGGGTTTCCTGAAATGATGGATGGCCGGGTTAAGACCTTGCACCCGGCTGTGCATGGCGGGCTGCTTGCCTTGCGCGAAAACCCCGAACATGTGGCAGCGATGAAGGCACATGGGATCGGGCCAATCGATCTGCTTGTTGTGAACCTTTATCCCTTCGAGGAGACGGTGGCGTCAGGTGCTGACTACGCCACCTGTGTGGAAAACATCGACATCGGCGGGCCTGCTATGATCCGGGCGGCCGCCAAAAACCACGGCCATGTGGCTGTGGTGGTGGATCCGGCGGACTATGATGCCCTGAAGGCAGAGATCTCAGCCGAAGCGGGCATGCTGACCTATGGCTTTCGGCAAAAGCTCGCGCATACCGCATACGCGCGAACAGCAGCCTATGATGCCGCCGTCAGCGCCTGGATGGCGGACGCGGCTGGAGACAACACACCGCGCAGACGCGCCGTCGCAGGGCAGTTGGAACAAACCCTGCGCTATGGCGAAAACCCCCATCAGCAGGCGGCGTTTTATACCGACGGGTCCGGGCGCCCGGGCGTCGCCACAGCGACCCAACATCAGGGTAAAGAGCTAAGCTACAACAACATCAATGACACCGACGCTGCCGTGGAACTGGTGGCGGAATTTGACCCCAGCGATGGCCCTGCCTGCGTGATCATCAAACACGCCAACCCCTGCGGCGTGGCTCACGCGGCGACGCTGGCACAGGCCTATGAAAAAGCTTTCGACTGTGACCGCACCAGCGCATTTGGTGGGATCGTTGCGTTTAACCAGGAACTGGACACAGAGACCGCCACCAAGGTGGTGGAGATATTTACCGAAGTGGTGGTTGCCCCGTCCGTCAGTCCAGCGGCAGCGAAGGTATTTGCCGCCAAAAAGAACCTGCGTTTGCTGACGACCGGCGATCTGCCAGACCCTGCTGTGGCAGGGCGCGTATTAAAACAAGTGGCAGGCGGCTATCTGGTGCAGGACCGTGACGGCGGCGGGATCTCTCAATCGGACGTGCAAGTCGTGACAAAACGCGCGCCCACGACGGCGGAACTGGATGACCTGATGATCGCCTGGAAAATCGCCAAACACGTGAAATCAAATGCAATTGTCTATGTCAAAGACGGCGCGACTGTGGGCGTAGGCGCGGGCCAAATGAGCCGGGTAGACAGCGCCAACATTGCTGCCGCCAAAGCAGAGCGAATGGCCACAGCGCTGGGCTTGGCGGACACACCGGCCAAAGGCAGTGTCGTCGCCTCTGACGCGTTTTTCCCGTTCGCTGACGGGTTGATGGAGGCTGCGCACGCGGGCGCCACGGCAGTCATTCAACCTGGCGGATCCATGCGCGACGCAGAAGTCATTGCCGCAGCCGACGCCGCCGGGCTGGCCATGGTCTTCACCGGTATGCGCCACTTCCGCCACTAGGAGCCAAGGTTCATGAAACGCATCTTGCTGTACGCCGCACTTATCCTGGCATTTGATCAGGCCACAAAGTTCTGGATCGTGGAAGCGATGAACCTGCGCAATGTTTTGGCCATCGACGTTTTTCCACCCTTTCTGAACTTCCGCATGGCCTGGAACGAGGGCATCAACTTTGGTCTTTTGTCGGGGCTGGGTATCGATGCGATGCGCTGGATTTTGATCAGCGTGGCGTTGGCAATCAGCGCGTGGGTGCTGTGGTGGGGGCGGTCTTTCAACGGCTGGTTCGGATCGCTGTTGGTGTCCATGATCGTCGGCGGAGCTATCGGTAATACAATCGACCGGTTTCGGTATGGCGCTGTTGCGGACTTCTTGAACATGTCGTGTTGCGGTTATCGTAATCCCTACAGTTTCAACGTGGCAGACATTGCGATATTTGTCGGTGCCATCGGTTTGGTGCTGTTCTCGGAACGGTTATCCAGAAAGGCGTGACGACGCCGGAAAACTAAGTTATCAGATCGGTGAGACAGGCGATTGGGGTGCAGGACGCGATGAAAAAGGCGTATCAGATTACTGGGGCAGCGGTGGTTATGCTTGCGCTGGCCGGATGTGATACCAGCCAGGGGTTGGGTCGGCTGTTTGCCACTAATCCGCACGCGCAAACGGGACCTGATGAATTCGGCATCGTGCCAACAAAGCCATTGGAAACACCGCCGAACTTTACCGAATTGCCAACCCCGAATCCTAACGCAAGAAACCGCGTGGACAGGGAGCCTGACAAGGACGCAGTGGCAGCCTTGGGTGGCCGGCCTGAAAGGCTGGACAGCCCCAATTTGCAGGCCGGTGAAGGAGCCCTTCTTGCCGCTGCACAACGTCGGACCGGCGGCAGCGGAACCAATATCCGAGAAGTTTTGGCTGACGAAGACGCCAAGCTGCGGGACCGCAGGGGCCCCCAATTGCTTGAGCGGTGGTTCGGCACGGACACCTACTTCCGAACCTACGATGGAGACACGCTCAGGGCGCGTGGTACCGCCGAAAACCTCCGCCGACGTGGTGTGCGCGTGCCCGCGGCACCCCCACCTGGCGAAGAATAGGCTATTGTTGGCCGCGCTGATTTTGCCAAATTCTCTGATTGTTTATGATATGTTTGCTTAGACAACTTTTTTCAAATTAGACGAGGCATCGCGCGGTAGGTTTTTCTGGTCACATTGTCGAAAGTACGGATTGAAAGCTGCGGCCGCTGCCTTACCATTTGGGTTTCAAAGCCCGCCTATCTAGGAGAACCCGTATGGGGCGTTTTTGGACCGCCTGTTTGACCGTATTTTTGTTGCCTTTGGCAGCTCTGGCCGAAACCGGCAAAGTGTCTACCTTCAAGCTCGACAATGGAATGGAAGCGGTGGTGATCGAAGACCACCGTGCGCCGATTGTCACCCACATGGTCTGGTACCGTGTTGGCTCTGCGGATGAACCGATTGGCAAGTCGGGCATAGCGCATTTCGTGGAACATCTGCTGTTCAAAGGCACTGAGACTATGGGGCCGGGTGAGTTTGATCGTATCTTGAAAGAAAATGGTGGTGAAGGGAACGCGTTCACCAGTTATGATTACACCGCTTACTTCCAGCGCGTTGCCAAAGATCGCCTGTCTCTGATGATGCAGCTGGAAGCGGATCGCATGGTCAACTTGGTGCTGGACGAGGAAAACGTTCGCACCGAACGCGATGTGGTGTTGGAAGAGCGCACAACGCGCACCGATAGTGATCCTGGATCTTTGCTGTCTGAACAGCGCCGGTCCGCCCAATTCCTGCATCACCCTTACCGCCTCCCCATTGTGGGTTGGCGCCATGAAATTGAAGACCTTTCGCTGCAAGACGCACTGGATTTTTACAAAACCTATTACGCGCCGAATAATGCCATTCTGATCGTTGCAGGCGACGTTACGCCTGAAGAGGTGGAGGCGCTGGCCCAAGAACATTATGGCCCTATCCCAATGTCTGATACGTTGCCCGACCGTGTGCGTGCGAAAGAACCGCCGCAGATCAGCCCGCGGCGTCTGTCTTACTCTGACCCTCGGGAACGCCAACCCTACTTGGTGCGCACCTATCTGGCGCCGCACCGCAAGGCTGGCGATCAGCAAGAGGCCGCAGCCGTTCAGATGCTGTCGCTGATCCTGGGCGGGACCGGGCTGACGTCGCTGATGGCTGAAGAACTGCAGGTTAATCAGAAGATCGCCGTGTTCAGCCAGTCCTGGTTTTCAGCCACGTCGTTCGACCCGGATACCTTTGGGCTTTATGCCCAACCGCGCCCGGGCGTGTCTTTACAAGAATTGGAAGACGCCATTGATGCGCTACTCTTAGATGTCATCGAAAACGGGTTCGAAGACGGCAAGCTGGAGCGGTTGAAAGCCCAGATTAGGGCCGAAGACATTTACGACCTGGATGACCACACCGGTGTGGCGCGCACGTATGGTCGAGCGTTGACCAACGGCCTGACCGTCGCGGACGTGCAGTCCTGGTCCGAGGCTCTTCAGGCAGTCACAGAGGAAGACATCAAGGCAGCGGCTGCCAAGGTCTTTGATATTAACAGATCTGTCACCGCTTGGATGGTTGTAGACGGATGGGAGAAAAGCCAATGATGCGCTTTGTAACTATCGTTTTTGCGGCTCTGGCCTGGATCGCTCAGCCTGCTGTCGCCCAGATCAAAATTGAAGAAGTTGTCAGCCCGTCAGGTATCAAAGCCCTGCTGGTCAATGAACCCGCTATCCCGTTTGTAGCTTTCTCTTTTGCGTTTCGGGGCGGCACATCGCTGGACCCGGTAGATAAGGTCGGCGCCACAAGTTTCATGGCTTCTATGCTGGAAGAAGGCACCGGCGATCTGGATTCGCGTGGATTTGCCGAAGCGTCAGAGGCGCTGGCGGCAAAGTTCAGGTTCTCCGCCGGTCGTGACGGGGTGACGGTTTCAGCCCAGGTCCTGAACGAAAACCGTGACGAGGCGCTGGATCTGTTGCGCCGCGCTATCACCGCGCCATCCTTCGATCCGGTGCCGATGGAGCGGGTGCGCGGACAGTACCTGGCCAGCATCGAGCAGGACATGCAGTCGCCGGGCTACCTTGCCGGCCGCAGACTGTCAGAAATGGGGTTCAAAGGGCATCCTTATGCAAATCCAGTTGATGGCACGCTGGAGACGATCCGCGCGATGACGCGCGATGATCTGATTGCGGCCAAGGAACGGGTGATGACCAAAGACCACGTGGTTGTCAGCGCGGTAGGTGACATAACCGCCGAAGAGCTGGGCCTTGTGATTGACCGCATGATTGGCGATCTGCCAGACATGGGCGCCCCGTTGCCGGGGAAAGTCACCTTTGGGGCGCCGGGCGGCATCACCATCATTGATATCCCATCGCCCCAATCCACAGCCATTTGGGCACAGGATACAATCGGGTTTGGCGATCCGGACTTCATGGTTGCCTACGTGATGAATCACATCCTGGGCGGCGGTGGATTTGGCAGCCGACTAACCACCGAGGTGCGCGAAAAACGCGGCTTGACCTATGGCGTCTACAGCTACTTTGCCTTCCTTGCGAACGCGAACTATCTGGGCGGGTCGGTTGCATCAGCCAATGGCACAATCGCAGAGGCGCTGGATGTCATTCGCGCGGAATGGCAGCGCATGGCGGACGAAGGTGTGACACCGGAGGAGCTAGAGCGGGCCCAGAAAAACCTGACCGGCGCCTATGCCTTACGCTTTGATGGCAATGCAGAGATTGCAGGTATTCTTCAATCCATGCAGATTGACAACTTCCCGACCAACTACGTCAACATTCGCAACGATCTGGTGCGTGCGGTGACGGTTGAGGATGTGAAACGCGTGGCAAAACGGATGTTGGATACGGATGCCTTGCGTTTTGTTGTGGTGGGGCAGCCAGAAGGTCTTACAGCCACCGAATAACAACTCCGGACGTCAGCTGGTTTCGGACGCGCGGCAAAAATAGTCGATCACATCTGTTTTACCTGCCAAACAGTGGAATTGGTTGGCTAGCAATGGTTGGG
>JBCCET010000021.1:0-49834 GCA_039030095.1 Pseudomonadota bacterium
CCGATAAATCTTTCCCCCGAAGGGCGTATAAGGTATTACTCACCGTTTCCAGTGGCTATTCCTTAGAAAAGGGTACGTTCCCACGCGTTACTAACCCGTCCGCCGCTCACCCGAAGGTGCGCTCGACTTGCATGTGTTAGGCCTGCCGCCAGCGTTCGTTCTGAGCCAGGATCAAACTCTCAAGTTGAAACGCTGTTGCCAGCGTATCCTTGACGTTCGAACCTCTGCACATCGTGACCTGCCATATGGTGTAGCAGGTCCCGTCTCTGTTTGTTGTGCTTCTGGTTTCATCAGAAACCGAAAGCCGCCAAACAGTGAAGCTGACATAGCATCATCGGACCGAAGTCCTAGCTACGTTGATATGCGAGATTGTCACGTCGTCTATGACCTGACCGCCCACATATCTCTTCAGATACCATCAATTTCAAAGAGCCAGAGACAAAAACAACCGATGCGCCTTTCTACTTTAAGGCGCGCCCGCCGCTCGATTATGTCTCTGTTTTTGCCGTCGTGCGGTGCAGTGTGTGCCGCCCCGCCGCCGGTGAAGGGGTATCTAGGTGTTTCGATCAGAGGTCGCAAGAGGTTTTTTTCAGCTTCCGGCGTTTTTTTGTGCGAACCCCCTAAAATCCTGTTTTTTATAGGGTCAACGCACGAATATTGCGCCCGACCCCTGCGTCAAAAGCAATAATCGAACCCTCAATTTTGGCCAAATACCCCAGACCGGGCCGGAAAAGGTCGGACTCGGCCAGACTCAGGCCCGAAGCACCGCTCAAATCATAGGAATCACGCCATTGGCGCACCCGATTCCCCACGGGATTCGTGCGATCTACTTGGCTTTTTCCAGTTTGTTGGCTTTTTTGGCTGCTTCGACGGCCATTTTTTGGGCTGCCGGACCGGTGGCCAATGCCTCCGACACCTTCTTTTGGAAGGCTTGCGGCGACATCGGGCCTTTCCACTGGTCGTAAACCACCTTCAGCACGTTATCGAGTTGTTTGGCGACCTGATCGTTGATCGTTTTCTCAACCAGCGCCTGGGTTTTCGAATCCAGTTTCTTGAAGTCCACATAAACTGTGCCGCCTTTGGACCCGCGCGTCATTTCTTTCAGTACAAGATCCATGATCCGTCCTCTGTCCTTGGGACTGAGGCTGGTCGACGCGTTCTTAGCAAACTTTTCGATCACTTTGCCCAGCGGCCCGAGGGCGGCGCCGGCAATAAAGTTGTTGGCCAGATTGCCCATGAACTTGTCCATGGTCATTTTCGGATCGCCTTTGATGGCGGCGGCAGTGTCCTTGACCGCACCTTCCATGGTTTTCTTGCCACCCTCTGTGATCAGAAACATAGTGGCTTTCTGCAATGTGGTCTTGCTTAGCAGTTTGAAACCAGATTGGGCGGCCAGCTTTGGCGCGATTTTGGCAGCCGCAGCTTCAAGCACGTGTTTGCCGCCTTTGCCGCCTTTGTTGAAAATCCCCACAATTCCGCCAACGCCCGCATCTATCAGTGTTCGCTTCAAGGCACCGCCGGGGGTCCAATTGGCCTCTCCCGCTACGCCTTTGCCAATTTCACCCGCGGCACTTTCGGTGGCGGCTACAGCTGCGCCACCGATCACGGCGGACGCGACAGCCCCGGTGCCCAGCGCCCCTGCCGCTACAGGTGCGGCAAACACCCCAACAAACGTAAAACTTGCCGTTTTTGTGAACGTAAGCCCAGTCACCCAGTTGCCCGCGCCATCAATCATGTCGTTGCGGTACTTGACCATCTTGGACGCAGCTTCGTTGATCTGTTTCTCTGCGTTGGGGGCCAAAGAGTAGAACTTTTTCAGATCACCGGCATTGAGCGCCTTTTGACAGCCTTCATAGGCTTTGCGTGCTTTCGCAATCAGTGACTTTGGCGGCAGGTCCGTGCCGCGCGTAGTTTCGATGCACCAACTGACGAACCACTGATCCTTGTTCATTTTGTCGAAGTGTTCCCACTCCGCCTCGGCGCCAACAACTGCGCTCCGCATCTTGCCAAGTGGTCCGGACTTAAGTTCGCGGATCAGTTTCTTGCGATAAGCCGCATATTGCTTTTCGGTCATCCCGACGAGCTTGCCACCAATTTTGTAGAAGTGTTTTGGCGGCTCTTTTTCGACCTTGCCGGTTTTCATAACCCGTGTGATGACCGCAGCGGTTTCGCTGTCGACCTCACCAGTCGGTGGTAACCCGGCCTTACGTTGAAGCAATTTCAACGCAGCTTTTGATTTTTTCCCCACGATCCCGTCGACGGCCAAAGGCGGCGAGGGTTTGACGATATCGTTTAGCATCTTTTGCAGCTTTTGCGCCTGCGGCTTCGACATTTTCGCCATAGTGTCCCCCAAAGCGTAATGCATGAATTCAATGATTGAACTTTAGCCGCAGGGTTAGCGATCCGAAAAGGGTTGGGCTGTGCTTTTACGCACATTTCACGAAATCACGGCCAGCGAACCCCCAAAAGGCGCGGCACACGCCAGGCAACCAGGATGACGGCAACGGCCAAATAGATGAGCGGCTCTGTCTGCCAGGTCTTTTCCAGCATCACGTAGTGCAGCGACCCAAAGAAGATTGCAGGGTAGGTCAGATAGTGCAGGCGCTTCCACGCGATCGGGCCAAGTTTGCGGATCGCGGTGTTGTTCGATGTCAGCGCGAGCGGGATCAGGATCACAAATGAAACCATGCCCACTATTATGTAAGGCCGTTTGGTAAAGTCTTTGATCAGCGCGTCCCACCAAAACTGGTTGTCGAGCACCAAGTAGACCAACAGATGGGCTACCACATAAAAGAACGCCATCAACCCAACCTGACGGCGGTACCGGACGAAGTTCACGCGCAGCCCATCGCGCAAGGGCGTTATCAACAGACCCAACACCAACAACTGCAACGCGTATTCACCCAGACCGTGCTCCAAAGCTGCGACAGGGTCCGGGCTGGGGTTTAGGGCTTCGCTTACAAAAAGCCAGACACCTGGAATCGCCAATAACGGGTAAAGCACCCAAGGGGGCACGGAACGCGTGGCGGAATTTAGTGTGGCTGCGATCATGGTGTGAACATAGTCAACCGCGCAGCCCAGGTAACCCATCCCACGCCATTGTCAGGCGTGTTTCAAAGCGGCGTTACGGTCACGGGCAGTCGTTTAAAGGCGCGAATGGTATTGTTGAAGGCAATCTCGGGCTCACCCGCGATGTCCCAACACTTTACCCGTTCTGCCATTGCACGCAGCAGGTGACGTAATTCCATTCGGGCCAGATGCATGCCCATGCACATGTGTTTGCCGTGACCAAATCCCATGTGTCGCCGGGCAGCCCGGGTTATGTCGAACCGGTCCGGGTCTTCAAACAGCTTTGGATCACGGTTGGCAGCGGCATAGACAATTATCACCCGGTTGGCTTTGCGGATTGGCACACCCTCCACCACCGCGTCCTCGGCCACATAGCGGGAAAACGCGCGAATTGGGGTGGTCAGCCGAACGAGTTCCTCCACCGCGCCATCAGCGAGCTTAGGGTCTGCCACCAGTTTGTCCCACTGGTCCGGCGATTGGGCAAAATGCCAAGCCGCAAATCCGGCGACCGATATTGTCGTATCAAGTGACGGATTGATATAGTCGCGCATCTGCTGTGCGGCCTCTTCCACGGACAATCCGTTGTCATCTGCCAGCTCAAAGATACGCCGCGCAAGCCCACCCTCTTTCAACTGATCTTCGCGACCATATTCAGCCAGAAAGGCCTGTAGCTCCGCAATATCTGCGAAAGCGGCTTTGGACCGTTCATTAAACCCCTCAAACACATTGAACGTAGCGGACGCCCATTTGAGCATCTTCGCGCTGCCGACATCGGGCAGACCCACCAGATCAATAACAAAGCGCAGCGGCAAAATCTGGGCAAAATCTGCGACGGCATCAAAACGACCTCTTGCAACCAATGCCTCGGCCAAATCGTCTGCCGCCTGGGCAATTTGCGGTTCCAATGGCTCCAGAGGGATAGGCGTAATCGGCGGCGCCGTGATCATCCGTTTGCGCGTGTGCTTTTCGCCATCCGTGTTGAGTGTCGACCCTATTAAGTTCTTGTTCACTTCATCGTTCAGCGACAGGCCACGCCCTGACTGAAAAACGGCCGGACGCCGCAACGCCTCCGTCACGGCTTTATGGCTGACCAGGGCATATGCGTTTTGCGCGGGCAGCCACACCACCGGCCCCAATGCCTGCATAGCCCGGTAGTGCGGCAGCGGATCCGCGATCACCGCGTCAGAGTAAAAATCGACGTCATAAACGGGGGCTGTCATCGGCTGCCTTTCATACGCAGGACGAATAGTAGCCACAGCTGCATCCGGGACAAGGCCGGCGATAGTTAGCTAACCCGGAAAAATGGTGTGGTCTGCGGAGCCACGGGGAATTGCGTCAAATTAGGAGATACGCATAAAACGATCTGCGGGAGTTTCAACCTAACCGCAAAGTTGTAGCGCCCGGCTAAATGCATAACCAAGAGAAAAGGATGTTGTCGTGGATCAGGTCAATGCAGGGCTTAAGTCAAATCTATGCCCTGCATTTGGCGCTTAGAAATTCTTGCGCAGGTCCATCCCGTCGTAGAGCGAGGCCACTTCTTCCGCGTATCCGTTGAACATTTGCGTCGGTTCACGCCGCGCAAAAAGCCCCGTGCCAACGACGCGGTGGCTGGCCTGGCTCCAGCGTGGGTGGTCCACCTCCGGGTTCACGTTGGAATAAAAGCCATATTCACGGGCTTGAAGGACGTTCCATGTGGCGGGCGGTTGTTCTTCCGTCAAGGTGATCTTCACAATCGATTTGATCGACTTGAAACCATATTTCCAAGGCACCACCAACCGGATCGGCGCGCCGTTCTGGTTGGGCATCTTTTCTTCATAGATACCGGTCGCCATCAGGGTCAGCGGGTGCATCGCCTCATCCATGCGCAATCCCTCGACGTAGGGCCACGGAAAGCTGCGGGATTTTTGGCCGGACATCTCTGACGGGCGATAAAGCGTTTCGAACGCCACATATTTGGCCTTCGACGTGGGCTCTACCTGGGCCAGCAGCTCGGAAAGCTGGAAACCAAACCATGGCACAACCATGGCCCATGCTTCTACACAGCGGAACCGGTAGATGCGTTCCTCTATGGTTTTGCCTTTCAGGATATCCTCAAGCCCGTAGTTTCCGGGTTTGGCACACTCACCGCCGATCTCAATGGACCACGGGTCGGTGGTCAGAGCGCCAGCGTTGCGGGCTGGGTCGTCCTTGCCGGTGCCAAATTCGTAGAAGTTGTTATAAGATGTGATGTCGTCAAAGCTGGTCGGCTTTTCGGTTGTGGAATACTTCGCATTGGGCACCGCATGCTGGGACGCAAACGCAGGTGCGCCCGCCAGGACCCCGGCAGCGCCAACCATAAGCTGACGACGATTCATCCAAACCGAATGATCTGTGACATCGCGGTCTTTGAACTGTGATTTCCAAACTGGCATGGCGGTTCCCTTTTCGCGCTTGGCTTACCTTTAAGGGGCATTCGTTTGCGGCACAAAACAAGCCCCTTCACAGTGTTGTTGGAAATCTTACAAAATGCGCAGAATGTGCACCCAGGTTTCGCCGTACTTTCGTGTATCCAACAGATCAAATCCGTCGGGGGCGGATTGTTCTGCGCCCTCTTCCCAAACGATCAGCGCACCTTGGGCCAACCAACCGCCAGTTTTGGCGCTGACAAGCGCGGCCTGCCCAAGAGATTTACCGTAAGGTGGGTCAAGAAAAACCAGATCAAACGGCGTACCTTTTGCTGGCCCTAGCCGGGTCGCGTCGCGGCGGAACAGCTTGGTTGGCCCAATCGCGCGCAGGGTGTCGATGTTTTCGCGGATAAGTGCGCGGGATTTGGCGCCGTCATCGACGAACAAAACGTAGTCCGCGCCCCGGCTGAGGGCTTCCAGTCCCAACGCGCCTGTGCCTGCAAAAAGGTCAAGCACACGCGCACCTGTTATCGGATCGCCATAACCGCCGTTCTGCAAAAGATTGAAAATCGCCTCGCGCACGCGGTCAGACGTGGGACGCAAATGCGCCGCCGCATCCCCTGCCCCGACAGAGGCCAGCCGGGCACCACGGTGACGCCCGCCGACAATCCTCATTTCAAAAGCGAGCGCAGTTCAACCGATGGGTCCGCAATGGCTTCCGCCGCCGGGGACTTGCCTGCTTCGATCAGACGTTTGCCTACCATGTAGCCGCGCGGGTCGTTGGCTGCATCAACCGCCAATAGTTCGTCGCCGCGATAATACCAGAAAGAACTGCCGCCCTTGTCTGATGCGCGTGAGATCACCCGGTCATACCCGGTGCAAAGCCCGGCAATTTGCAATTTGATGTCGTATTGGTCGGACCAGAACCAGGGCCGCGCAACGTAGTCTTTTCCGGCACCCATGATATTTTCTGCCACCACTTCCGCCTGATCAATGGCGTTGGGTACACTTTCCAGCCGGATACGGTCCCCGCGATACGGAAAGCTTGCGCAGTCGCCTGCTGCCCAGATACCGTCGACGCTGGTTCGGCCCTGTTCGTCTGTCCAAATGCCGTTGTCGATGGTGCATCCCGCAGCTTCTGCCAGTGCGATGCTTGGCTTGATGCCAACACCCACGATGGCGAAGTCGGCTTCGATTTCTGATCCGTCTGAAAGAACGGCACCGGCAACCCGATCATCCCCGGTGAAATGGGCGAGGCCGCTGGATTCCAGGATTGTCACGCCATGCTCTTGATGCTTGGCGCGGAAAAAATCTGAAGTTTCCGGCGATGCCACGCGTTTCAAAATGCGATCTGCTGCTTCAACCAGCGTGACTTGAAGCCCTTTTTTGGCACCGACGGCGGCAGCCTCCAGCCCGATGTATCCTCCGCCGACAATCAAAAGCCGTCGGCCTTCGACAAACTCAGGCGCCATTGCATCCACGTCTGCCAGTGTTCGGACACAATAGATGCCGGCTTTGTCGCCGCCAATGCTGGCAGGTAAGCGAACCGGATCGGACCCGGTGGCCAAAACCAGATGGTTGAAGTCCATAGTCGCGTCGCCGAGGTTGATCGTTTTGGCGCTGGCATTCACGCCGGTTACATCCTGGCCGGTGATCAGCTCTATGTTGTTGTCGGCATAAAACGCTTCCGGGCGCAGGTACATGCGGTCGATTGACATCTCACCTAATAAATATGCCTTTGACAAAGGAGGGCGCTGATACGGTGGCGCAGGTTCTGCACCGATAAGCGTGACACTGCCGTCAAACCCGCCGGCCCGCAGCTTTGCGACGCAAGAAGATCCGGCCTGCCCAGCGCCTACAACAACCACATCTCCCATGATCCACTCCGTTCCCTACTGGTGCTTTCCCTGCACCGCCCTATTATCTGGCTCAAGCCTAAACAGAAACGGAAAGGGAAGTGCAATGGTGATCAGTGTGGGTGACGCGCTGCCGGAGGCAAAGCTGCAAAAAGTCGGTGCCGAAGGGCCGGAAGTTGTCGATCTGAACGCCATGGCTGCGGGCGGCAAAGTTGCCGTCTTTGCGGTGCCGGGCGCCTTTACCGGCACATGCAGCACGGTTCATATGCCAAGCTTTATTCGCAACGCCGAGAAATTTCGCGAAAAAGGCGTGGCAGAGATTGTGTGCGTTGCCGTCAACGACATCTTTGTCATGGATGAATGGTCCAAGGCTACCGGGGCCGGTGATGCTGGTATCCACCTGCTGGCGGACGGCGACAGCAGCTTCACCAAGGCCATGGGTATGGACTTCACAGCGCCTCCAGTGGGCCTGATTGACCGATCCAAACGCTATGCCATGCTGGTTGAAGACGGCAAAATCACTGCATTGGAAGTGGAAGCCAACCCAGGCGAATGCTCTATCTCCAGCGGCGAGTCCTTGTTGGACAAAGTCTAGAGCACATAAACAAGAGCAACCGGGCGGCCCAATTCTTTGAAAGAATTGGGACCGAATTATTCCAAATAATTCGGGCGCCCGGCGGACCCCTACCACATCGATTTGCGAGCGCGTTCCGGCCAGGCTGCGTCATAGTCTGCGCCGCCAACCTCCCCTTTGGTTTGGGCAGCAAGTATTTGCCCAGGCGTAGGTAATCCGCTCAAATCCGGATGGTTTTCGATATCCCAAAGACCTGCCCGCATTACGGCCCGCGCGCATTGGAAGTAAATTTCTTCCACCTTGATCACGATAACAGACCGGGGTGCATGGCCTTCTTTGTTGAACCGATCAATCAGATCGGGATCAACGGACACATAGGCGCGTCCATTGATGCGCGTCACCGTATCCGATCCTGGTGTCAGAAACATCAGGGCCACGCGCCCGTCGCGTACAATATTGCGCAGGCTGTCCATGCGGTTGTTTCCGCGCCGATCGGGCATGGCCAGGGTGAATTCATCCAACTCGAACACCACTTCGCCTTCGTCCCCGCGTGGGCTGGCATCGACCCCTTCCGGCCCGACGGTGGCCAGCGCACAAAACGGACTGGACCGGATCCAAGCCCGATACTCCGGCGTGATGTGGTCCGCTACCTTGCGCAAACTTGCAGCCCCTGGCGTGCCGTAGATTTCTTCCAGGTTTTCGACAGTTTCAATTTTGGTCATCGCGTGCTCCTACACCGAAAGGGTGTCTAAGGAAGTTGCCCAGAAACGCCAGCTGTTAACGTTAAACGCTGACAAGAACCTGCCGGATCAATGCGGAGCAATAAATCCGGCATCTGCCATCAGGCGTTTCGATTCTTTTTCAACGCGGACTTCAAGCTCTTGTAAAAACGTTTCCGGATCCGGCCCACCAGCCTCTTGCGTCGGGATCGGGTCGAGGAATTCCATAACTGCAAGTCCAGGGCGCCGATATATCCCACGCCGGGGCCAGAAAACGCCGACATTTGCAGCCGCTGGTACTACGGTCTGGCCGGTTTCACTGCGCAAAACCGACACGCCGACCTTGTAAGGCAGATAAGCATCAATGGCGACGCGCGTGCCTTGCGGATAAACAATCAACTGCCCTGGTTCCGCGCGGCCTTCGGCCACGTCCTTCACCATCTTTTTCATCGCTTCTGAACGTCGCCCGCGTTTGACAGGCACGCAGCCTATGCGCATCCCGTACCATCCCAGTATCGGCGCAAAGCGCAGTTCCGCCTTCATGATGAACTTCGGGCGCGGCAACACTGAGACGAGCATTATGATGTCAAAAAAGCTTTGGTGTTTGGCCGCAATGATAACTTCGTCGGTAGGCACCTTGCCGCGGACTTCAGAGCGCAGTCCAAGCATCCAGCTGGCCGTCCAGCGAACCCACCGACAATATGTCTGGACGCCGTAAAAGGCATAGTTCCGATCCAAAACAGCCCTCGGCGTGTAGTAGAGAGCCATAACAAACATCATAAAATACATCTGAATGCTGAAAAGCAGTGACCGGATCCAGCGCCACGCGTAGGCCATCATGACAACGTCTGCAGACGGCGAAAGGCCGCAATGCGCGTTGCCAAAAACGCAACAACCGCGACGATGGGTGGGATTGCCAGCGGCCAGACCCAATGCCAGCCGCGAAATCCCAGTCCTGTCAAAAACGCCCCTTCTTCCTGTGGACCGGGAAGCAGGAATATCGCCACCATGCCCAAAAAAGTACCGGCCGCCGCGCCAAAGATAGCTCGCAGGGTGAAGCGGCGTACAAACGCGCGGGCGATATAGGTGTCCTGCGCACCAATTAGCCGCAATACACCGATCTCGCGGCCATTGGCAGCCAGCGCGGATTGGGCAGCAAGTGTCACCATTGCGGCCATCGACCCCGCCATTAGTAAGATCGAAAGCCCCCCCAGCCAGCGCAGACGATTTGCCGCCTGAACCAGCGGGCGGCGCCAACGGGTATGATCATCCAGCACCGCACCGGGTGCCTCCGCCGTCAAACGCAAACGCAAACCTTCCTGATCAGGGCCTGCGCCATCTTCGATAATTTCAATCAGCCGCGGCACAGGTAGCGCGTCCAGCGGCAGGTCCGGGCCAAACCACGGCTCCAGCAGGGCGCGTTGTTCTGCTTCATCCAAAACCCGTGCAGACTGGATACCGGGGGTGGTGCGCAGAACTTCCAGCACTGCTTCGCTCTGTGCGGCCAACTGACCCTCGGGCGCAGAGATCCGAATGGTGGAGGTCCGGGCCAATTCTTCATCCCATCTCTCTGCCAACCGCCCAGCAGCCAGCGACAAGGCCAGAGCAAAAACTGTAACAAACGCCATCGCAAAAGATGTGAACACGGTCAGCCGCGCAGTAAACCCGGACGGCGGGACCACCCGGTCCGCCTGCACGTCGCCTTGCAGCATTTCCAACATTCCGCGAATGCGTTCCATCAAAGATCCGCCCCCGCCAGTTGCAGCGTGCCACCTGCAATCCTTAACACGCGGGCAGACACTTGCGCCTTCGCGGCGCGGATCAGGTTCAGGTCATGGGTGGCAATCACGATAGTTTTGCCCATTCGGTTCAGTTCCACCAACAACGCTAACAGGCGCTTGGCCATTTCCCAATCCACATTGCCCGTTGGTTCATCCGCCAACAAAAGGTCTGGGGACATCACAATTGCGCGGGCCAGTGCGGCGCGCTGACGTTCACCGCCGGACAACTCTGGCGGCAGGTTCTCTGTCCGCTCCTGTAATCCGACCCAGCCAATCAGATCGTCGATATTCTGATCGGTCAGGGATTGTTCCCGCCCGGACACTGCCAACGGCAGCGCGATGTTTTCGCGCAGGCTCAAATGATCCAGAAATTGGCAATCCTGGTGCACCACACCAACCCGGCGCCGAATGCGGGCCACACTGTCGCGGTCCAACGTGCGCACGTCCTGGTCAAAAATGCGCACGATCCCTTTGGTCGGCATTCGCGCTGCATAACACATATTCAACAGCGTCGTTTTGCCTGATCCGCTGGGACCGGTTAGAAAATGGAAGCTGCCTGGTTCCAGCCGCATATCCATCTCAGACAGGATTTCACGCCCGCCATATGCAAATCCTGCGTCCTTAAGCTCGATCAAGGCTGTCGCGCCCCCGTTCTTTTAAGTGCTTTTTTGCGCAATCTGGGCGCGGATGCAATGTTTCCAAATCATGTGAAATGCTTGGAGTTATTGGGTTCTGTCGCTAGAACAGAAAAAAACGCTGATTCGTTGGGTGCGGACGGCTGCAAAAGAGGACAGCGGGGTTTCATGCGGATAGTGTGCCCGAAATGCGTCGCGCAGTATGAAGTGGACGAAAGCGCGGTGCCCAAATCTGGGCGCGAGGTTCAGTGCGCGAACTGCGACCATATTTGGTTTCAAGATTACATAGTCATGCTGCCCGAGCGTCAGCAGACGGAAGCAGACGTTGAACCCGAGATTTTTGAGGATCTGGACGGGATTGCCGCGACTGAGTTTCAAAGCAAACGGGCTGACCCAAGTGATGCCGACGAAGACGACGTGGGAAATATCCTGTCGGACACGTATGATGACGCTGACGAAGATGATGACGACGCCCCTCTTGCATCGGCTGCAATCAACATTCCGCCCGTTGCCGACGACGTAAAAGAAGTGCTGCAGTCGGAGGCCGCGTTTTCCTCTGCGCGTGCGAAACTCGATTTGGCGGCTGCAGCTACCCTGGACGGGCGGGATGTCGCCGACGATCCGAGTTCGGAAACGGATTTGCCGGAACCTGCCGAAGATGCGGTGGAAGCCTCGGGCGAGCTGGGTGGATCGGACGAAATTCCAGACGATGAGCCCGCCGACCAGGCAGAGGCCGCGCCCAACCTGGATGACTTGGCTGCGTTTCTGGACGCCCATTCGGACCCAGTTGCTGCGCCGGTATCTTCTGATCCAGAGCCTGAGCCAGAACAAGAACCGGCAGCACCCGACGAGCCACAAGAAGACCCTTTGGCGGATTTGGCAGCGATGCGTGCGCAGCTGGACCAAATCGCAGAAACAGAAGCCTCTGATGAGGCGCCGGAATACACACCGGTGGTTCCGCAGGATGACCCGGTAGATATCGATCCCAATGACTTTGATGACGATGATTTCGACGACGAAGATCTGGAGGATCAACCTCGACACGCCTTCCGGTCCGATAGGGCCGGCGGTGATATCTCGGATGAAATAGACGACCTGCCAGACGCGGATGAAGACATAGATGAACAAGAAACTGTCGACGCCGTTCTGTACGAAGGTGACAATGACTTAGAGGAACCGGAAGGCCTCTCTGCCGCCATCGAAGACGGATTGGATGACGCATCAGACGCACCATCTGCCACTGTCGCCGCCCTCGGCATGACCCGCCCTCGGGCAAGCGGCGCCCGGCGCTCACGCGCTTTTCCGGGCATGGCACCGCCGGAAGAGACCAGCGCAGAACCTGACGACGCACCAGTGCCGGCAGATACGCCCGACGCAGATGACAAAGCGCAGATTACGGAACGCATCAGCCGTCCAAAATCCAAACGCCCTGCGCGTTCAATGCCAATGGATGGTGGCAACGACCAAAGCGAAGATAAGGAACCGGCCAAAACCCTAAGACCTGCCCGTGATGAGCCAGACCGGGACCGGTCAGAGGTTCTGGGCGACGTGGATGAGTTGAGCGACAGCCTTGGCAGCACAGCAGCAGAGCCGCGTCCTCGTGATCTGGATCTGATGGAGGCGCATGAGGCCGAGCTTGCCGCCGCAAAACAAGGTCGTAGTTTCCGCAGCGCATTCATCTGGACGTTATTTATCTTTGCATTGCTGATAGCGCTTTATGTGTTCCGGCCTCAAATTGTGGCTGCTTTACCGCCGGCTGCTGCGGTGCTGGACCCCTACGCCGGGCTGATCGACGCGGTGCGTCTGAGCATTCAGGGATTGTTGGGTTAACCCCTGTTTTTGACTGGGCAAGTGACGTCTTAGCGGTGGGTGGAAAATGCCCCCTCGAACGTTTTTGTCTGACCCGCGCTCTATATTCAAACGACGGCCGCGACGAACGAATCTAGTCTTAACAGATCCTTAATTCGTTTGGATTCAACGGGCTGCAAGGCACCAACCTATCACATATGACGCGTCATACACGACGCGTCGCGCATGACGCGTTGTGGTTAACTACTAGTTAAGGAATTCTATGTTGCGGTCGCCAAATCCGTAGGCTCAGACGCACATAATCTTTGAAAGTCGCCTCATACGACAACCTAACGACAGCACCTCAGGTACATTGGTTGGGAGCACATTCAAAAGAAGCCACTCAAAGCCTGGACACCCAAATCAAATACCAAATGGGCACAAAGCCCGGGGGCTTGCTCAGAACCGGTCTAAGAGACGTTTCAGGTAATCTAGCTCGATCTGCGGGCGTGTCCGGTCGCCGGAGCGGCGGCGGATTTCATCCATCACCTCACGCGACCGGCGATAAGCCTCATCACCAGGAACCAAGCGTTCATCAGTGTCGAGCTCCCCATTCTGTGACAACGGTCGTCCCAGCGGGTCTCGGCGTTGGCGATCTGCACGTCCGGGCTGCTGCCCTTGCTGTCCGCCTTGCTGGTTTTGCGCGTTCCGCTGCGCCTCATTGAGTTGTCGCATGCCCTCTCGCAGGGCCTCCATTGCGTCGGCCTGACGGTCGAGCGCCTCTCCTTCGTCACCTTCGCGCAAGGCGTCTTCGGCCCGGCCCATCTGGCGTTCCGCTTCATTTAGCTGCTCGCCGAACTGATCGCCGCCTTCCACACCGTTGTTGTTGAACTCGCGGCGTTGATCGTTGAGCATTTCACGCAAGGCGCGCTGACGTTCTGCCAATTCCCGCTGGGACATGCCCTCGCCATTGCCTTCACCGTCTTCGCCCGGTTGCTCTTGGTTGCGCCCCTGGCCTTGGCCCTGCCCGTCCTGCGGTTGCTGGCCGGGCTGCTGGCCTTGTTGGTTCTGACCCAGTTGCGGGTCCTGGCCTTCTTGACCCTGCCCATCTTGGCCTCGCTGCCTGTTTCGCTGAAACTCTTCTTGCAGCTCCCGGAAGGTTTCATCGGCCAGGTCTTGTTGTTCACGCAGCGTGTCGCCAAGGCCTTCCATGGCCTGGTTGTTTTCACCCTGACCTTGACCGCCTTCGGTGACCTGCATGTTTTCCATCATCTCTTGAAGCTGGCGCATCAGTTCCTGCGCCTCTTCCATGCGGCCTTGTTCCATTAGCTCCTGGATGCGGTCCATCATCTCTTGCAGTTGATTCTGGGTCATCTGCTCACCCGGCGGCTGGTTTTCCGCTTGCTGGTTGTTCTGCCGGTCGCGGCGCTGCTCTTCCGCCAGCTGGCGGATGTAGTCGTTGGTAGCGCGGCGCAACTCGTCCATCAGCTGCTGGATTTCTTCCTGCGTTGCACCGTTGCGCATCGCTTCCGACAGGCGCTCTTGTGCGCGGCGCAAACGGTCGCGGGCATCCGTCAAGTCGCCATCCTCTATCAGGATCGCAGCCTGCCACAAAAGCTCTGCCACCTCGTCGCGCACTTCGGGGGTGAAGTTTTCCGCATTGTATTGAATGCGCCGAATGGCTGTGCGCACCATCAAGTAGGCTTTTTCGGGTTTGTTTTCCCAATTGGCATCCGGGTCCCAAGTGATGGCCTTGAGAATCTGCGTCACGCGTGTCGCGTTGTTGCGGTTCCAAAGCAGATCGCGCCGCATCTCGGCCACAGCCCCGGCTGTTGTATCGAAAAACCGTTTCCCGGGCATCGGTGCGGGCTCGGTCACAAAACGCCCCTGCTGATCCAGATCATCCGTCACTGTGAGCGTAATAACCACCGGCAATCCGGCCCAAGGATGCTGCCGGAGGTCTTCCACCACCGTTTCATTGAAATCAGAAGTATCGCCGGTGAAGGGCATCGGCATGTCGAGCACCACCGGCTCGCGCGGCTCTGGGTCAAGTTCCAAACCGTAACGCCGATCCACATCAGGCAATGCCAGCGCGATTGTGACTTCTCCCGCGCGCACACCGTAGTCATCGGTGGCGTTGTAAGGCATTTGAAATTCACCCTGCACAGTTCGGGTGATTTCGCCGGTCAGCTTTACCGTGGGCGACTGGTCCGCGATCATCGCAACGCGAAAGCGAACTTCATATCCTGTAGGTGGGGTCAACACCACGTCGCCAGATTTTTCGATGCCAAAACCGACTTCTGCCAAACCGGTCTCATCCGGCACTATAGCGGTATCGCCAGCGGCTGTTACGCCTTCGGTCAGAACCGCACCTTCGGTGGCGCCGTAGACGCGTAGCGTGATAACAGTGCCTTCCGGCAGGTTTACCGTCTCACCCGCCACGTCGTTTAAATAGACCGATGGCTTACCTGTATAGGCGGGCGGTTCTGCCCAGCCTTCCCAGCTTGGTCCGGTGGCCAGAATTGGTGTTGGTGGTTGCAAACTATCAACGAGGCTTTGTACCGGGTCCGACCGGCCAAACAGAATTGCACCGGCAAAAATGAAGACCGCAATCAGGCGAAACGCCCAGGGGTCTCGGCTTGCAAGCCGGATATACGGTACTGCGGTGCGGGCCTTTTTGGCGGCCTCCGCCATGCGTTCGATATGGCGCGCCCACAGATAGCGCGCACCCGCATCGGCCCCGCCAATGGCCTGTTTGTCACCCAAAGTTTGCAACGGCCGTCCTGGTAACACGGAATCAATCCGGTCCCGCGCCTGCTGCATAGACGGCCAGTGAAAAGCACGTACGCCGCGTGCAAATAGGCCAAGCCACAATATTCCAAATGCGGCAATCACACTGATCACCAAAGGCATGCCTAAGCTCGACAAGCCGTTCAGGCGCAACGTGGCCAGACCCAGCAGCGTCACAGCGATCAGCGGCCAAAACGCCACCATCGCCCGCTCAATGGCCATCGCCCATCGGGTTTTGCGGATGCGCCACTTTAGCTGCGCAAATGCGCCGCGCGTGACACTTCCCACGTCTTTGTTGGAACCGGCCATAACCGTCCTTGGCAACCTGATTGAGGGCAGCCTCTAGCCACCCATCCATTCAGGAAGCTTATCTCGGTTTAGCATTTCGTCAAACGTCGGACGCGGCCGAATGACGGCGAATTGATGCTCATTAACCAAGACTTCCGGAATTAGCGGCCTTGAATTGTATTCGGAGGCCATAACGGCCCCATAAGCGCCGGCAGACCGGAACGCCACAAGGTCCCCATCACCTACCGGCGGCATTATGCGCTGCTTCGTGAAAGTGTCCCCGGATTCGCAAACCGGCCCCACGATATCTATGGGCGCGCGATCCACCGCTGGCGCGGGCTCTTTGACCGGCACAATCTCATGGAAGGCATCGTACATGGCTGGGCGGATCAGGTCGTTCATAGCTGCATCAAGGATCAGGAAATTACGTCCATCGCCTTCCTTGCGAAAGATCACGCTGCTGACCAATAGACCGGCATTACCCGCTATGAACCGACCCGGTTCAATTTCAATCTCGCAGCCCAGATCGCCCACGGTTTCAGTGATGACCGCGCCAAAATCGGCGGGCTGCGGGGGACGCACATTGGAACTCTCATAAGGGATCCCCAATCCCCCTCCCAGGTCGAGCCGTTTTATGTTGTGACCGTCAGCGCGCAGCAGGCCGGTCAGTTCACGCACCTTCTGGTAAGCCAGTCTGTAAGGTTCCAGATCCGTCAGTTGCGACCCGATGTGCACGTCAATCCCGACAACCTCAATCCCCGGCAGATCGGCTGCCAAACGATAAACATCGCGCGCGCGTTCGATCGGGATGCCGAACTTGTTTTCTGCCTTTCCGGTCGCAATCTTCTCATGAGTTTTGGCGTCCACGTCGGGGTTCACGCGCACGGTGATCGGCACCGTCGCCCCCATGCTGGCGGCAACCTGGCTGAGCAGGTGAAGCTCCGGCTCACTTTCGACGTTTAGCTGCCGAATGCCGCCGCTGATCACCATCTCCATCTCTTCGCGGGTTTTGCCTACGCCGGAAAAGACGATCCTATCGCCTGGCACCCCGGCGGCTTTGGCACGCAGGTATTCACCGCCGCTAACCACGTCCATCCCGGCACCCAGACCCCCGAGCAACTTGACCACCGCGAGGTTGGAATTTGCCTTCATCGCGTAACAAACCAGATGCGGCATGCCCGACAGTGCGTCTTCGAATTGTTGCAGATGCCTCGCGAACGTCGCGGAGGAATAGACATAAAACGGCGTTCCGACGGCCAGTGCAATCTCTGGCAGGGCTACGTCTTCGGCGTTCAGTATGCCGTCACGGTACAGGAAATCATCCATGGGTCTTCATCCTCCGGCGGCGGCGATAGCGGGAATGCGGCGCGATGGAAAGGGGCTACATCTGAGACGGCAAGTAGAGCGCGAGCGCTGGAATGGCCAGCAGCAGCGCAAGACGCAGGATATCCACCATCCAAAACGGCGTCACGCCCCGGAAAATCGTGCCCGTCGTGACGTCACCCACCACGCCTTTCAGGACAAAGACATTCAGCCCCACCGGCGGCGTAATCAGGCTGATCTCTGTCACCACGACGACCACAATCCCAAACCAGACCGGATCATAGCCAAGACTGGTGACCAACGGGAAGAATATCGGCACGGTCAGCAGAAGCATCGACAGGCTTTCAAAGACGCAGCCGAGCGCGATGTAAATCGCCAAAATCATCGCCATCACGACCCAAGGCGGCACGTCGTAGTAGGTGACGGCGGATCGCAGTGCCTCCGGCAGACCTGCAAGGTTCACGAAGTTCGAGAATATCCAGGCGCCAATCAGGACGAAGAACAGACTTGCCGTGGTCATCGCTGTTTCTGACAAAACCTCAAACATTCCTTTGAGGTTGATACCCCCGCGCGCCAACGCAATTAGAAAAGCTCCGGCTGCGCCCATTCCTGCAGCCTCGGTCGGTGAAAACCGCAGGTAAATCGGCCAGACATTCAACGCGCCGTAAAGCCCACCAATCACGAGGAAAAACAAAAGCAAAACTGCCCAGACACCTTTGAGTGCCAGAAAACGATCCCCCCAAGTTGCGCGGTCCCCAGCCGGACCAGCATTAGGTTCACGCCAAACGGTCCAGCGTACCGCCACGAGGTAAAGCAGGATACCAAGACCACCGGGGATTATCCCTGCAACGAAAAGCTTGCCGATAGAGGTTTCGGTAAGCAGGCCATAGATCACCAAAATGACCGACGGCGGGATTAGGATACCCAGCGTGCCACCCGCAGCGATCGAGGCTGTCGACAGACGATCCGAATAGTTGAACCGGCGCATCTGGGGCATCGCCACTTTCGACATGGTCGCCGCTGTCGCAAGCGATGACCCGGAAATTGCAGCAAACCCGCCGCAGGCGAGGATCGTGGCCATCGCGAGGCCGCCCCGAAAATGGCCCAGAAACGCGTTCGAAACCTGATAAAGTTCGCGCGCGATGCCGCCCTTGTTCACAAAGAGCCCCATCAGGATGAAAAGCGGCACAACAGACAGGCCGTAGTCCTGGCTCGCGTCGATGATTAGGCGGGCCACATTGGAAATCGCGGCCTTGAAGTTCCGCTCGTACATTAGACCCACAAAACCAACGAGTGCCATGGCAAAGGCAATCGGCATGCGCAGCAACACCAGCATCAAAACGGCAGCAAAACCAATCAGCGATTCAGTCATCGCCAGTCTCCAGAATTGAAGGGACAAACAGCAGGGTAAGCCCGCGCACAACCAGCGCGCCCATCGTGACAAAGGTCATGATGGCAATGAACCAACTGACATAGAACGTCGGGATCTGCAGATATTCGGTAAGATCGCCATAAGACCGTGACCGTTCTGCCAGATCGACCACCCGATTGGCGGGCCACCACAAGATGACACCACAGGCAACCGACATAAGCGCGGTCCAAATCCGGTCGAGCCCGAGACGCGCAATCACGCCATCCAACAGGTCGACGCTGATATGTTCACCGCGCCCACTTAGGACCGGGAGCGAAGAAAACACGATAATAGCCATGGAAAACCGGGTCAGTTCGGTGGACGCTTCAATCGGATTATTGAAAGCCGACCGCAACAGAACGTCCATGAACGTCATGGCCATAAGGAAAAACAGCACAATTGACGCCACCCCCAAAGGGATCAGCGACAGCGCGCGCGTCAGAGAAACTAGGTTTTTCATCGGGGAAATAGCAGACCGGCGCAGGCAGTCCCGCGCCGGTCAATCTTGTCTTACTTGGCCATTTCTTCGCGGATCATGGCAATTGCAGCATCAGCATCAACACCGAGCGCGTTGACCTCTGCCTTGACCTTTTCGGTCACGTCAGCGGCGATTTTAGCGAAAGCTTCCTGATCGGCGGCTGATGCCTCTGTCACTGTGTTTTCGCCGTCCGCTGCTGTGGCTTCGGTGCCGTATTTGTCTGCGTTCACCCAAACACCACCTGCCATTGTCGACAGCGGCTCACCAAACACCTTTTCGTTCAGAACAGCCTGCAGGTCTTCTGGCAGCCCGGCGAATGTGTCTTCGTTCATGATCACAGCGAAGGCGCCACGGTAGAAACCACCCGGCATCACATAGTAATGCGGTGCCACTTCGGTCAGTTTGAAGGATTTGCGGCCTTCCGCTGGCATGGCCACAGCATCTGCAGCGCCACTGTCGAGCGTCTCATAAACCTTTGGTGCAGGCACGCGAATGCCGGACATGCCAAGGGCTGCGCCCACATCACCGGCAACACCGCCGCCAAGGCGGACCTTCATGCCGTTGATGTCAGCCAAGCTGTTAACCGGCTTGTTGGAATGGAACTGGCCGGGGCCGTGGGTCATCAGACCGATGACTTTAACGCCTTTATGTTCATCCAAACCTGCAAGCATCTTGTCGTACACGCGCCAGTATGCGGTGGAAGCGGCTTGTGCGTCACCTTCATAGCCCGGCAGTTCGATCAGTTTTGTCGCAACGAAACGGCCCGGATTGTAGCCGTTGAAGATCCAAGTGATGTCGGCAGCGCCGTCCATAACCACGTCCATTTGCGCAGGTGGCGGGGCCAGGCCATACTTGATCTCGGCGGTGACTTTGCCGTCGGTTGCCTCTTCGATCATCTTGATCAGGTTTGGCCACATCTCAGCATTGATCGGGTGGCTCGGGGGTGCCCAGCTGGAAATGGTCAGCGTGACATCCGCTGCATAGGCCTGGACGCTCAGCAAGGCAGCCGATGCGGCACCTGCGAGAACCTTGGTGAATTTCGACATGGTGATCTCCCTTTCTCATCCACGTGTTACAAAAAATTCTTATGACGAACTTTTACGTAACAAAAAGTATTGAAACCGTGATGCTTTGTCCACTGCACTTTTGCGGCTGGAGCGAATTCAAACTGGCATCGCCGTTGTCTTGAAAACTGTCCGCAGTGCAAAGCTTGATTGCAGTCGGGCTACACCCGGTAATCGCGCCAGATACCGCCGATGGATGGCAGCGAAATCATCGGTGTCCTCCACCACCACTTTTAGTAAATAGTCTGCCGTCCCAGCCATTAGGTGGCATTCCAGCACGTCAGGCACACGCGCCACCTCCCGCTCAAAATCCGCGAGAATGGCGTCGGATTGCCCGCTCAGCGTGATCTCTACAAAAACGGTGGCGCGACGCCCAACCTTACGGGGGTCCAGCAAAGCGACGTAGTCTTTGATAATCCCCTCAGCCTCCAAACGCTGCACGCGGCGGTGACAGGCAGACGCTGATAGATTGACCTTTTCAGCCAGATCAGCGTTTGTGATGCGACCATCCTTTTGAAGAATCCGCAGGATGCGCTTATCCGTGTCATCAAATTGCATGACGCAAGCCTCTTCGGCGAAATAACGATTGTGTCGCAGAACATTGCGCAATTACCCCCAATCACACAATAAATAAATGAAAACGATTAATGGAATCGTGGCATTTGTCTGCCAGTTATAGCGCGATGGAGGACGCGATGCTGATAGGTTGCCCAAAAGAGATCAAGAACCAGGAATACCGTGTTGGTCTAACACCTGCCGCGGTGATGGAAGCGGTGGGCCGCGATCATCAGGTCATTATAGAGACGAACGCAGGTGCGGGCTCCGGATTTGACGACGACGCGTACCGCACTGCCGGTGCGGAAATTGTCGATACCGCCGAAGAGATTTTTGCCCGGGCCGAAATGGTCGTGAAGGTGAAAGAACCCCAAACAGTAGAACGCAAGCAACTACGCGAAGACCAGATCCTGTTCACATACCTGCACCTTGCACCTGACCGGCCGCAAACCGAAGACTTGTTGGAAAGCGGCGTAACGGCCATCGCCTATGAAACCGTCACAGACAGGTCAGGTGGCCTGCCATTGTTGGCGCCCATGTCGGAAGTAGCAGGAAAGCTGTCCCCACAAGTGGGCAGTTGGGCACTGCAAAAGGCCAACGGCGGGCGCGGAACATTGCTGGGCGGTGTACCCGGTGTGGGACCAGCCAATGTGGTGGTGATCGGCGGCGGCGTTGTCGGCACCCATGCTGCCCGCGTGGCAGCCGGTATGGGCGCTAGTGTCACCGTATGTGACATGTCGATGCCGCGCATGCGTTACTTGGATGACTGCTTCGGCGGCACATTTGCAACCAGCTATGCGTCCAAAGGCAATGTGGCAGAACTGATCGCGGAAGCCGACTTGGTCATAGGTGCGGTCCTGATACCAGGTGCAGCGGCCCCAAGGCTCGTGTCCCGCGAACAGCTTTCAACCATGAAACCCGGCGCCGTGCTGGTAGATGTGGCAATCGACCAGGGTGGTTGCTTTGAGACGTCAAGGGCGACAACCCACGACGATCCCATCTATGAGGTCGACGGCATCGTCCACTACTGCGTGGCCAATATGCCCGGCGCCGTGGCCCGGACATCCACGATTGCTCTGGGTAACGCGACCATGCCTTTTGTCATGGCGCTCGCCGACAAAGGTTGGCGCCAGGCCTGTGATGATGACGAACATCTGCTGGATGGATTGAACACCCACGCCGGAAAGCTGACATACTACGCTGTGGGCAAAGCATTGGGCATAGACGTTCTAAGCCCGCGAATGGCGCTCAAAGCTTAGGCCGCGCTTAGGCCAACTGAACAACCAAAGACAAAGGGCCGGCACATCTGGCCGGCCCTTCATCAAAATCAACAAACCCCTTAGGATTTTGCCAGATTGTCCCGGATTTCCATCAGGACATCCAATTCGGACGGGCCTTTTGGTGCTTCTTCCACCTGCTCCTCTTCCTTTTTCGCGGCTTCCTTGATCGCGTTGACACGCTTGACCAGCAGGAACACCACAAAAGCGATGATCAGGAAGTTGATGACGGCCATGATGAATGAGCCGTAGGCGAATACCGCCGCGCCAGCATCCCGCGCATCCGCCAAAGATGTGCCGTCCGCAACTTCGCCAGACATCACGATGTATTGGTTTGCGAAATCGACACCGCCCATGAACAGACCAACGATCGGGTTGATCAGGTCATCTACCAACGATTTTACAATGGCCGTAAAGGCCGCGCCGATGATGATACCAACGGCCATGTCCATGACATTGCCCTTGGCGATGAAATCACGAAATTCTTGCAGCATGGTTGTCTCCCCCTAATGCTACGGTTCCCTTGCGCCAGGCTACCCCCGCGCGTCGCGTATATTTGGTTTCTCTGGCTGTATTGCAAGGTTTGCTACGGAATTCGCCCGATAGACTTGCAAAAAGGGTCTGCCGCACCACACTGACCTGTAAAGGAGACACCACCATGCCAAACCTAGACGACTTCCCTATTGCTAAGCGCTGGCCAGCAAACGACCCATCGGTCATCCAGCTTTATTCCTTCCCCACGCCAAACGGCATCAAGGTGTCTGTCGCGCTCGAAGAAACGGGCCTCCCGTATGAGGCGCATCTGGTCAACATCATGACCGGCGATACAACGTCTGATCCGTTCCTGTCGCTCAACCCCAACAACAAGATCCCAGCAATCATCGACCCTGACGGCCCCGGCGGCGCGCCCCTTGCCCTTTGGGAATCCGGTGCAATCCTGCTCTACCTTGCCGAAAAATCCGGGAAGCTGATGCCGTCGGATCCGGCAGCGGCCCAGCATGCAAAGCAATGGTTGATGTGGCAGATGGGTGGGCTAGGCCCCATGGCCGGACAGCTGGGCTTTTTCTACAAATTTGCGGGCAAAGAGATCGAAGACCCGCGCCCGGTGGACCGCTATGTCGGTGAAACAAAACGCCTGTTGGGCGTGCTGGACAATGCACTCGACGGCAAGGATTGGATCGCTGGGGAGTATTCAGTGGCCGACATTGCCATCGCCCCATGGGTTCGCACCGTGGTCGATTTCTACCAAGCCGCCGACGCGGTGGGCTGGGACGATTTGAAATTCGTCCCAGCCTATGTTGATCGCTTTGCAGCGCGCCCGGCCGTGCAAAAGGGCATCAACATCCCGCCGCGCCCATAATGCGCATCAGCTGAACCGAAGCCTCCAAAATTCCGGCCGCTTGTCCCGGCGCAAACGCCGCAGGTTCTTGCGCGCCGGCGCCAACAGGAACGGCGGCGGATCAATCGTCGGCTCAAAACAAAACGCCTTGGGCAGCGCGGTATAAAGCGACACCGGCGGCGGTGTGCCGGGAATAATTTTCAGCACCGGGCCGGACCAGGCCTGGTGCATCCAAACATCCCTGATACCCAACTCCTCACGCAGCAAGATCAAGGCAGCCAGCATCGTCGCACGAGGCCAGTCTTTTCCATAGGTCGTCAATACCCGCGACTGGTAGTCGGCAAAGGTGCGCATCTCCCGCCGCCGGGTCTTGGCCCGACGCAGGGCCTCAATCCGCCAGGACAAAGTGCGAAACCAATCGCTTTGCACTTCTTCGATCAACGCTGTGCCGGTTTGCAGACAGATATCCATCCGCACCCAGGCCATCGTTGGCAGGCCCGTGCGTTGCACTGGATGAAGTGGAAGCTCCAGATCCTTGCGGGCCTCACGCGGCAGGTGGTGATGAAAAAGCGCCTGATGTTCGGCCGGAAAATTCACCTGCAGAACCAGATTGCCGCCGGGGCGACTGATCTGCGCCCAGCCGTAGTCGTTTTTGCCGGTGCCCCAGGGCGCCAATGTCCGGTCGAAAAATCGCGCGCCTTGGCCCCAGGCAATCTCTGCGACGCCATCCTTGCGCCAATCGCCGCGCGCCAGGGCAAGCACTTCCGGCCGGCGCAAAATTCCGCCGGATTTGGCCACCAGTGGCCGAACGGATGGACGCTCCAACAAGCGACCAAAGCTTGTCTGGCGGAGCTCTCGCACCGGGGCTGCTTCGGGCATCCATTGCGCTAACAGCCAAACTGCTTCGCGATCGGGGAAATAGTGGAACGTTTCATGGGCTGGCAGTACAGCCCGGATCAGCTTGATATCTTTTCGATGCATGGTCGGGATCTTTCGGTCAAACAGGCGCAATCGGCCCGGACCGGTGATCCCCGGCAGGGCCCTAGCTGGCGCGTCTCCGCGCAAGTTGGAGTGGGTCTGGCATCATATGTCCTCAACAGGATGGGCGGCCCGATTACGCGGACCAAAGGTGTTCGATCAAGTAACACTGGGTCAGATCGATTCAGATGTCACATAAGAGCCACGCCTTGTGGCTGGCGGGCGGGCCGGCGCTGGCGGCGCAGCCGCCGCGCTCGGGGCCGCGCGACAGGCGTTTGTGATCAACCGCGCAGAGTTCCGCCGGTCGCCTTGGCGACCTTTTCAACAACCTTGGCCGCAACCCCGTCGATCTCTGCATCGGTTAGGGTTTTGTCTTTTGGCTGCAAGCGTACACTGATGGCGATAGACTTTTTGCCTGCGCCCATCTGCGCTTCAGCCGCATCACCCACAAATTGATCAAAGACATAGGCCTCTGCGACCAGCGCTTTATCGGCCCCCTTAGCTGCATTGATCAGGTCAAGCGCGGCCACGTCAGCATCAACAACAAAGGCAAAATCGCGTTCCACCGCTTGCAGGTCCGATACATTCAGCGCATCGCGCGTTGCCCCGGTCTTGCGCGGCATCGGTGGCTTGGCCACATGCACAGCGAACGCCACAGCGCCACCTTTGATACCGTAGTGCTTCAGCACCTTGGGATGCAGTTCTCCAAATCCGGCCAATACATTTTTTGGCCCAAGCGATAGCTTGCCCGACCGTCCCGGGTGCCACCATGCATTTGCCCCGCGCAGAACCATCAGCTTTTGCGGCGCCCCAATGGCTGACAACACCGCCTCACAGTCCGCTTTTGCGTCAAACACATCAACCGCGCGCCTGGCCCCATAAGGATCGCGTGGGCCAGTGTGCCCAACCAACAACCCCGTCGCCAAAAGCTCCTGATCCTCTGGCGATTGACCGTGGAAAACCGGGCCTATTTCAAACAGCGCAAGGTCTGAAAAGCCACGGGCTTGATTACGCGCTGCCGCTGCAAGCAATCCGGGCAACAAAGACGGGCGCATATGGCTCATGTCAGACGAAATTGGATTGGCCAGCGCCATCTCTTCGTTGCCCCCGCCAAATAGCGCCGCGCTTTGGGCGTCAATAAAGCTGTAGGTCACACATTCATCATAGCCGAGCGATGCCACGGTCCGGCGGGCCTGAGCCTCCCGTTTTTGCATGGGCGTCAGGATCGCCTTGGCAACACCTGCCGTTGCGCGCGGCATCGGGCGACCTTCAAGCAAGGTCAGGGACGCAATCCGCGCAACCTCTTCGACCAAATCAGCAGAGCCCTGCACATCTGGCCGCCATGTCGGCGGCGTCACATCATTCCCGCTCAGCGAAAACCCAAGTGCGGTCAGCGATTGGCGCTGTTCCGCCTCGGAAATATCCATCCCCACCAGCGACGAAACCCGTTTGGCATCCAGCTTATAAGTCCGCGCCACATCGGGCGCCTTGCCGGCCACGATCAGTTTCGACGCCTCACCGCCACATAAATCCATGATCGTTTGCACGGCCTGATCCAGCCCCGGTTCCGTGAACGCCGGATCTACACCGCGTTCAAACCGATAACGCGCGTCAGAGTTGATCTTTAATCTACGCCCGGTTTTTGCCACGCGAATTGGGTCCCAATACGCGCTTTCGATGAACACGTTTACAGTCTCTTCCGTGCAACCGGTTTCCGCGCCGCCCATGACACCTGCAATACTCTCTGCACCTTCGTCGTCGCCGATGATCAGCATGCCTGGCTCAAAGGTGTAGTCTTTGTCATCAAGCGCGGTCAGTGTCTCACCACCGCTGGCGCGATAAACCCGCAAGTTACCCCGTACCTTATCTGCGTCAAAGACGTGCAGTGGACGGTTTTGGTCGTAGGTGAAATAGTTGGTGATATCCACAAGTGTCGAGATCGGGCGCAACCCAATCGCCTTGAGCGCATCTTGCATCCATTGCGGTGACGGGCCGTTCTTCACACCCCGGATCAAGCGACCGGTGAAGTGCGGGCAAGCATCCAGCGTATCGTCTTCAATGCTAACGCTTAGATCTGCCGTGAAGACTGCCTCGATATGCGGTTGGTCTACCGGTTTCAAAGTCCCGAGACCGCGTGCTGCCAGATCGCGTGCAATGCCTCGCACGCCCAATGCGTCTGGTCGGTTCGGCGTGATTGCAATCTCAATCACGGGGTCTGCTTTTTCTGGTTGGTTGTCTTTCAACCAGTCAATGAACAGCGACCCGACAGCTGGCTCGCCGGACAACTCAATGATCCCGTCGTGTTCGTCAGACAGCTGCAATTCGCGCTCGGACGCCATCATTCCATGGCTTTCGACGCCACGAATTTTGCCTACGCCGATGGTTGTATCGATCCCCGGCACATACATACCCGGCTTACAAAGCACGACGCGGATGCCTTCCCGGGCGTTGGGCGCACCACAGATGATCTGTTTAACACCTTCGTCGGTTTCCACCTGACACACGCGCAGCTTGTCAGCATCCGGGTGCTTTTCCGCAGACTGAACATACGCGACCGTAAAATCCTTCAGCGCGTCGAGCGGGTTTTCCACGCCCTCCACTTCAAGACCGAGATCGGTCAACGCATAAAGGATGTCATCAAGCGGAGCTTGCGTGTCGAGGTGCTTTTTCAGCCAGGACAAGGTGAATTTCATCGGATCGGTCCGTCGGTTGCTAGGCCCGCGTCAGTTAGCGCAGCGGTTGCGGGAATGAAAGGGGCCTATGCCGTTGCCCAAAACCGCGCCATGGCCTCCGCGACGTCTTTGGAATGGGTCAGCGGCAGCATGTGGCCGCTGCCAGCCAGCACATCTACCTGCGCATTTGGCATATGATCACCGATCACGCGGGCCGTCGCCTCCATCGTCGGTGGGCTGTCGCCGCCTGCCATCAAGAGCGTGGGCATCTTCATCTGAGCTATATCGTTCAAAGTCAGCCGCCAGTCGTTGTCTTCCAAGACCGCGCCCGCCTGAATTTCGATCAGCCACATCTTGTCGGCAAGTCCCTGTCGCATATCAGGCGGCATCTTTTGCCAACTGCCGGGCATCCCCCATTTGCTGATAAACAATTCTGCCGCGCGCAGCTGGTCACCCTGTTTTTGCGCGTCATGAAACGGGCGTTCCATTTCTATCAATGCGTCCCACTGTGGATGCGCCACATCTTTCAGCAGGCAAAACATGATCGGTTCAAACAGCACCATGGACCGCACCAGATCAGGGCGCAGGTTCGCCACCCGCAGCGCAACCGTGGCGCCAAAGCTGTGACCAACCAGATCCTGCGGGCCCGCTTGCTCCATCACTGCGATAGAGGCCTGCGCGCATTGCATCTGATAATCCAAGTCGCGATCGGGCATCGGGCTACGCCCCTGCCCCAGCAGGTCCACGGCCGTGGCGGCAACCGCATCGTCCACAAAAGGTATCAGCGGGTCCCATGCGCGCCCGGACGACAGATTGCAGTGGATGAAATGCGCCGCTCGCGGCCCATGGCCAAAGCGGCGCACATGGGCGTCGATCATGCCAGCGAACCCAAATGCATGTCGAGTTCGCCAATCCGGTCCTGACCCCAGAACTTCTCGCCGCCTACAATGTAGAAAGGTGCGCCGAATGCCCCAGCGCTGACAGCTTCTTCCAGGTTGGCTGCGTATTCATCGGCGGCGGTCAGCATGCCGCTGTCGGACAGGCTGGGATCGAACCCTGCGGCCTCCAGGCCGGCTTTGATAACTGCATCGTCTGCGACGTCGCGGTCCTCTGCCCAGCAAGCGGTTGTGTAGTATGCCACCAGTTTGCCCAGGTCCCCGCCCCCCGCCTTTTGGGCAGAGATCACTGCATATGCGCTTGGCGCGGGATTCGTTGGAAAATGTGCAGGCTGCATATTCAGCGCCAGACCGGTCATTGCCGACTGCCGCCGCAGATCCTGCGCCCGGTATTCCATCCGCGCGGGGTGGCGGTCCTTGGGTGCCAGCCCACCTGTGCGCGGGAAAAGTTGCATCAGATCAACGGGTTTGTAAGTGATCGTCGCGCCGTGTTTGGCGGCCACTTCTTCCATCCGGGCGCCAGCCAAATAAGTGAAGGGAGAGATACAGGCGAAGTAGTAGTCGATGTGTGCCACAAGGCGTCTCCATAAAATCGGAATTTGATCCCTGTTACGCCTGCACAAGGCCTATGCAAACCCCTTCCCCTTTGTTATGCGCATCACAATTCGTCGATAGGGAAGCGGCGGAACAAAGCTGCCCGGGGATCATTGCTAAATGCAAACTTTGATCGAACCCAAGCTCATAGCTGGGAATTCAAATCGTAAACTCGCAGAAGGTATTTCACGGCGCATGTCCATGCATCGTGGCAAGACCGTCAAACCTGTCGATGCACGCATCGAACGGTTTAACGACGCTGAGATTTTTGTCGAAGTGTTCGAAAATGTGCGCGGCGAGGATATGTTCATTATCCAATCCACATCGAACCCTGCAAACGACAATCTGATGGAACTGCTAATTATGGCGGACGCGCTGAAGCGGTCGTCAGCGGCGCGGATCACGGCGGTGATCCCCTACTTCGGATACGCCCGTCAGGACCGCCGGACCAAGGCGCGCACTCCGATTTCGGCCAAGCTTGTTTCAAACATGATCGTGCAGGCAGGCATTGAGCGGGTTCTGACAATGGACCTGCACGCAACCCAGATCCAGGGCTTCTTTGATATCCCGGTAGACAACCTTTACGCGGCCCCTGTTTTTGCGCTCGACGTCAAACACCACTTTGGGCCGGGCGACGACATTATGGTCGTGTCGCCTGACGTGGGCGGCGTGGCCCGCGCGCGGGAACTGGCAAAACGCATCGGCGCGGACCTGGCCATCGTGGACAAGCGCCGCGACAAACCCGGCGAAGTGTCAGACATGACTGTGATCGGTAACGTCGAAGGTCGTCGTTGTATTATCGTAGACGACATCTGTGACACGGCTGGCACGCTGTGCAAAGCGGCCGAAACGCTGATGGAACAAGGCGCGACGGAGGTTCACAGCTACATCACGCACGGTGTCCTTAGTGGTCCGGCAGTAGAACGGATTTCCAAATCCGTAATGAAGCACTTGGTCATCACCGATTCGATTCAGGCGACGCCGGAAGTAAAAGGCTGTGAAAAAATTCGGATCGTTCCGATGGCGCCGGTATTGGCCCAGGCGATCATGAACATCGCAAACGGCACCAGCGTCTCCAGCCTTTTTGAGGAGGAGACGCTAGGCCCCATCTACGACGGGTACTTCAGCTAAGCGTTGCCGCGTGCTTAGCTTGCACCGTCTTTCGCGTTGAACACGAAGCGGATGGAAACGGGTGTGGCGCGGGTGATGCTGTCGAGCCCGGCAATCTCTTTGAGCATGTCGATGCCTGCGTTGATGCCCAGCTCTTCAGTGCTGAGGTAAACCATACCGTCAGACACCGCGACGACCTTGTCACCGGTGGCGCGCATCACAAACATATCGACGTCGAGCGGGATTTCTTCGCCCAGAAATTCCAACGCGCCTTCCACCAGGATCGTGGTCGTATCGCCAGGCGCCATGGCCTTAAGCGCATCCATATCAAGCGTGGCGGTCAGCTTTGCGTCCGGCGCGTTCTTGAACACATGTTTGATCATCCGCTCATTGCGCACGTCGATGTCAGTGTCGACTGTGGACAGATCGATCGTCGCAGTCACTGCGCCGTCTGCGCTCACAGTACCTTTGATCCCGCTCAAGCCATGCGATTCCCCGATATCGCCCTGCTTAACTGACCCGAAACTGATGCGTGAATTGGATGAATCAAATGTCCATGTTTCGGCGTGAGCGCCCAGTGCAAAGGTGCTCAGCGCAAGTGTTGTGACGAGTGTTTTGGTGATATTCAGCGGCATCATCAGCCCTCCCTTGTTTTGTCTTATTGGTAAACACCAGAACCACACGTTCTATTCAGAACAAATCTGCCGAAACGTGAATTGGGTCACTCTCCGCCCAACAAAAAACGCTTAGCTTATCTTACAGCCAGCAAATCGCTGAGCCAAAACCACTGACGCAAACCTATGTTGGGAGACACGATGTACAGTACGCTGAGGGATTACTTGGCACATGCTCAAGCGGTCTTTGCCACTAAGTTGAGCAAACCGATCCTCGTTGTTGGATTCGAATTGAAGGTAGAACTTCCTGAGCGGCTGGGAGGTCACGATTACAGCCGAAATTCCAGCGCGAGCGGCGGGCAGCAAGGCGGTGGGAAATCTGCCGACGACCATGCGATCAACCAAGGCAAAGAATGGTTGAAGTACAAAAAGCGCGTTACTGGCCATCCGGGCTACGATCGCGCGGTTCAACGCATAAAGGCAGCCGCCCAAGGCAAAAAACGCGCCGAAAAGCAGGAAAGCAAAGACATCAAGAAAGTTAACGAGCACAAAAAAGCGCAAAGCCTCGCAAAAAAGGCCAAAGCGGCTCAAAGTCAGCAGACCGGTAGTTCTTCAAGATCATCTACGCAACCTTCCGGTGGGTCCGCTAAACCCAACTCTCCGTCGAGCCAGAAACAAAAACAAACGGCCAGTTCGGCCTCTTCATCCAGCATTGAACAGGCTCGTGCGGCAGGGCTTCAAAAACAGCAAGATGCTGCTGCAAAAAAGCTGAATGCCGAAATTAAGGGCCTTGTAAAAACGCCCGCGGTCTACAACGCCATGGCGAAACACATGAAAGCGAACTCGACCGACTACGCTGCCGCAACTACGGCACAAGCAAAAGTGAACATCTTCAAAGCGTATTGGGCGGAAGAGTTACTGAAGACCTACAAAGCGAGCCTGAAGAAAAAGAAAAAGAGTTATGACGTGGTTGGTTGGCGTAACAAAATTAAAGTGTTTAGACAGGACGTACTGCTATTTTCCAAAGGGGAGGACTATGGCAACGCTGTCATGAAATAGCGGCTATTAGCTGCCGTAGTCGATTTCCCAATCTTCATCTCCGCGCGCTTCGCCGATGGCCATCCACGACGCGCGCGCACGCGCGATGCGCGTGTCTCCCCAGGTGCGGAAAACGATATCGAATCCGGTTTCAGTGATTTCCTGAGCGGTAATCACATGGCGCAGGTTCGCGCCGTTGTGCATGTCCAAAAGTTCCAGTGCCACGGTCACGGCCGGAGCCGCCTTGAACGCTTCTGAAAAGTCGATCCGCAGACGGCGTTCCCGGTCGCCGTCGCTGGACCACATATCGCCACCGTCTTCAAAATCTGAAAACAGCGCGACCGTGCCTTGGTCAATTCCAGTAACAGAAGAATACAACTTCTTCATTTCATGCTCACTCATTACGCGACCACGGGAAACAAACCCCCCAATTCTTGCGAATTGTTGAAGAAATCGGGGCATTTTCGCGGCAGCGGTGCTGAGCTTACCGCGCGAAGCGCGCGAGTCCAGCCCGTTTGCTATCCCCAGAAATGCAAAAGGCCCCGAAACGGGGCCTTGGGTAGTGCTGGTATTGGCGGGTTCTTAACCGGCAGAGCCAGATGAAACCGCGCTCAACAGCTCTTTAGTTTGATGCAGGCGCATGGTCGCGGCATCCAGTTCAGCGCCTTCGCGACCCTGAACAGCGGCTTCGGCATCAGAGACCAGCTTTTCGATGTCTTCGGCTTTGGCATCGGCGGCAGACACGGCCCATTCAGCCAGAACCGATACGCTTTCGCCGTTTACCTCAACAAAGCCGCCAGAGACGACGTAGGCTTCCGCCCCGCCGGACCCTTGCGCTTTCACTACGCCTGGACGCAGCGTTGTCAGGATCGGGGAATGGTCCGGCATGGCTGTGAAGTCGCCTTCTGCTCCTGGCAGATCGACGGCGGTCACTTCCATGGATGCAAGCTTGCGTTCCGGGCTTACCAGATCGAATTGCATATGTGCCTCCTAAGCGGCAGGAGGCCCCGGGACATGCCCGGGGCACGATTACTTTAGGCAGCGTCGGCTGCCATTTTCTCGGCTTTGGCTTTCACGTCGTCGATTCCGCCAACCATATAGAAGGCCGCCTCTGGCAGGTGGTCGTATTCGCCGGAAACCACAGCCTTGAAGGACGCGATTGTTTCTTCCAGCGGCACCTGAACGCCGTCCACACCGGTGAACACCTTCGCCACGTCGAACGGTTGGGACAAGAAGCGCTGGATTTTCCGGGCACGTGCCACGGCCAGTTTGTCTTCTTCTGACAGCTCGTCCATGCCAAGGATGGCGATGATGTCTTGCAGCGATTTGTAGCGCTGCAGGATACCCTGCACATCACGGGCAACGTTGTAGTGTTCTTCACCCACAACCTGCGGGTCCATGATCCGTGATGTGGAGTCGAGCGGGTCCACAGCCGGGTAGATGCCCAGCTCCGAGATCGCACGGGACAGAACGGTCGTCGCGTCCAAGTGAGCAAACGATGTGGCCGGCGCCGGGTCGGTAAGGTCGTCCGCAGGCACGTAAATCGCCTGCACCGAGGTGATCGAGCCTGCTTTGGTCGACGTAATCCGTTCCTGCATGGCACCCATGTCGGTTGCCAGTGTTGGCTGATAGCCCACAGCGGACGGGATACGACCCAGAAGCGCGGACACTTCGGACCCAGCTTGAGTAAAGCGGAATATGTTGTCCACGAAGAACAGAACGTCCGTACCGGAGGCATCGCGGAACTGTTCCGCCAACGTCAGACCGGTCAGGGCCACGCGCATACGTGCACCTGGAGGCTCGTTCATCTGGCCGTAAACCAGGGCCACCTTGGATTCTTCCAGATTGTCCGGGTTGATAACGCCACCTTCGATCATCTCGTAGAACAGGTCGTTACCTTCACGGGTCCGTTCACCAACACCCGCAAACACGGAGAAGCCCGAGTGCACTTTCGCGATGTTGTTGATCAGTTCCTGAATAAGCACGGTTTTACCCACGCCCGCACCACCGAAGAGGCCGATTTTGCCGCCTTTGGAGTATGGCGCCAGCAGGTCAACAACCTTGATGCCGGTGACGAGGATTTCCGCCTCGGTCGACTGTTCTTCGAAATCTGGTGCGTCCTGGTGGATCGCACGGCTGTCAGACGCCTCAATCGGGCCTTTTTCGTCAACCGGGTCACCGACCACGTTCAGGATACGTCCCAGCGTTGCCGGGCCAACAGGCACCTGGATCGGGCCACCGGTGTCTGTCACGGTTTGACCGCGAACGAGACCCTCAGATGCGTCCATGGCGATGGTACGCACAGTGCTTTCGCCCAGGTGCTGCGCAACTTCCAGAACCAGACGGTTGCCGTTGTTGTCAGTTTCCAGGGCGTTCAGAATTTCGGGCAGGTGTTCTTCAAACTGCACGTCGACGACAGCGCCGATGACCTGCGTGATTTTGCCTACTGCATTAGCCATAATCGGTTTCTCCAGTCCTTAGAGCGCTTCTGCGCCCGAGATGATCTCGATAAGTTCGTTGGTGATCGCCGCCTGACGGGAGCGGTTATACTCAATCGTCAGTTTGTCGATCATTTCACCAGCGTTGCGCGTCGCGTTGTCCATGGCAGACATCCGCGCACCCTGTTCCGACGCACCATTTTCCAAAAGCGCCGTGAAGATTTGCGTGGTCATTGCACGCGGCAGAAGATCCGTCAGGATTTCATCTTCACCGGGTTCGTATTCATAGAAAGGCGCTTCCGAATCGTCAGACGCTTCAAATTCGGCTGGGATCAGCTGTTTGGCTGTAGGCTCTTGGCTGATGACCGATTTGAAGGTGTTGTAGTAGATCGTGCAAACGTCAAACTCACCAGCGCCGAAACGGTTCAGGATGTCGTTCGAAATGCCTTGCGCATGTTCATAGCCGAGCCGCTTCACTTCTGACAGGTCCACGTGATCAACGATCTTGTCGCCCAGATCACGCTTCAGCTGTTCACGGCCTTTTTTGCCGACCGTCAGGATTTTCACCGTCTTGCCAGCGGCCAGCAGCTCTTCCGCGTGTGTCCGCGCAAGTTTTGCAATCGACGAGTTAAAGCCGCCGCAGAGCCCACGTTCAGCCGTAGCAACTACCAGCAGATGCACTTTGTCATCGCCTGTACCCGCCAGCAGCTTCGGCGCACCGTCAGAACCGGCGGATGCGCCAGCCAAGTTGGCCATGACCGCGTTCATCCGCTCGGCGTATGGCCGGGCGTTTTCAGCGGCATCCTGGGCACGGCGAAGTTTTGCCGCCGCAACCAGTTGCATGGCCTGCGTGATCTTCCGCGTGGATTTCACGCTGTCGATCCGGATTTTCAGGTCCTTGAGGTTTGGCATGTCACCAAAGCTCCTTTGTCACGTCCGATTTAAGCGAAGTCTTTTGCGAATGCTTCGACAGCGGCTTTCAACTTGTCTTCTGCGTCGCCTTTGATCTTCGGGTCTTCGTTCGTGATGAAGTCCAGCACATCTTGTGCATTCGACCGCAGGTGCGCCAGTAGACCGCTTTCGAAGCGACCCACATCAGCCACGTCGATGCCATCGAGGAAGCCGTTGGTGCCTGCATAGAGAACACACACGATTTCCGCGTTGGTCAGCGGCGAGTACTGCGGCTGTTTCAACAGCTCGGTCAGACGCGCACCACGGGCCAGCAACTGCTGGGTTGCGGCGTCGAGGTCAGAGCCGAACTGCGCAAAGGCAGCCATTTCGCGGTACTGAGCCAATTCCAGCTTGATGGAACCGGCAACCGATTTCATCGAGTTGGTTTGCGCAGCAGACCCCACACGGGATACCGACAGACCGGTGTTCAGCGCCGGACGGATACCTTGGTAGAACAGTTCCGTTTCCAGGAAGATCTGACCGTCGGTGATCGAAATCACGTTGGTCGGAATAAACGCGGATACGTCGCCGCCCTGGGTTTCAATCACCGGCAGACCCGTCAAAGAGCCAGCGCCGTTGTCTTCGTTCAGCTTGGCCGAACGTTCCAGAAGCCGGGAGTGCAGGTAGAAAACGTCACCTGGGTAGGCTTCACGTCCGGGTGGGCGACGCAGAAGCAGGGACATCTGACGATACGCAACGGCCTGTTTGGTAAGGTCGTCGTAGATCATCAGGCCATGCATGCCGTTGTCGCGGAAGTATTCACCCATCGCAGTCGCGGCGTAGGGCGCCAGAAACTGCATCGGAGCCGGGTCGGATGCGGTCGCCGCAACCACGATCGAGTAATCAATCGCACCGGTTTCTTCCAATTTCTTTACGAGCTGAGCAACCGTGGAACGCTTTTGACCCACAGCCACGTAGATGCAGTAGAGCTTCTTGCTCTCATCATCGCCGGCAGCGTCGTTATAGGATTTCTGGTTCAGGATCGCGTCGAGCGCCACAGCCGTTTTACCGGTCTGACGGTCGCCGATGATCAGCTCCCGCTGGCCGCGGCCAATCGGGATCAGCGCGTCCACAGCCTTCAGGCCAGTTGCCATCGGCTCATGCACCGATTTACGCGGCATGATGCCAGGGGCTTTGACGTCAGCCACCGAACGAGCGTCAGTTTCAATTGGGCCTTTCCCGTCCAGCGGGTTGCCGAGACCGTCAACAACGCGACCCAGCAGGCCACGGCCCACAGGCACGTCCACAATCGCGTTGGTCCGCTTAACTGTGTCACCTTCTTTGATGTCTCGGTCAGAACCGAAGATCACCACACCGACGTTGTCGATCTCAAGGTTCAGCGCCATACCCCGAACACCGCCGGGGAATTCAACCATTTCACCCGCCTGAATGTTGTCGAGCCCATGGACACGCGCGATACCGTCACCGACGGACAGCACACGACCCACTTCGGCAACTTCAGCCTCTTGGCCAAAGTTTTTGATCTGGTCCTTGAGGATCGCAGAAATTTCTGCTGCTTGGATGCCCATTATCCGACCTCTTTCATTGCATTAGATAGACTGGAGAGCTTGGAGCGGATCGAACTGTCGATCATCTTCGAGCCCACTTTAACGATAAGACCGCCGATGAGACTTTCATCGACGGCCACATTGATTTTCACATCCTTGCCGACACTTTCTTTCAGCGTCTTGGCTAGGTTCTTTTCCTGGGTGGCCGTCAGCGCCTTGGCAGCGGTCACTTCGGCAGTCACTTCGCCATTTTCTTCGGCGATCATCGCTTTGACCGTTGTGATCAGTTGCGGCAGCACGAAGAGGCGGCGTTTTTCAGCCATAAGACCGAGCGTGTTTGCAGTGACGGTGTTCAGCCCCATCTTCGAAGAAATTGCACCGATTGCGGCGACCATTTCTGCGCGGGTGTAGACAGGGTTGGCGATCAGGTCAGCAAAATCATGGCTGCCCTCCAGCGCCTCGGCCAAAGCATCTACATCTTTTTCCACGTCGGGGAGCATTTTGGCGTCTTTCGCCAATTCAAAAACCGCAGTGGCATAGCGCACGGCGATCCCTGAGGTAACAGACCCTGTATCAGACACGGGTATCCTTCCGGTTTTTTAGCCACCGCGCGGCACCCACGGGCGGCTGATTCACACACTGAACGGGCAAGAGATTAGCTTACCACCGTGAAATCTGGCGGGGTGATAGCAAAGGGTCTTCGGGGGCGCAATGGTCCAATTCACAAGCGCGAGAGTGTCTTTGTTCAATATATCAATGGCTTGCGCGATGGCGCGACATTTCGTGCACGCCGCATGCTGTAAAGTAAGCCGAATCTTGGGGCGGTATTCGCAGCAATACGAAAAACAGAGCTACATTAGCTTCGTCGTGTCGGCGTAAGTTTGGCGCAATTTTAACGGCGGCTAAGTCGGCAAGCAACTTGCAGGATGTTTACGCTGTTTCGACGTGTCGATACGTGAAAAGGAGCAAAATTCACCGGCGCCATTTTGTTAAAGACTGGGCAAGTGCCACCGCAGCGACCTTTTTCGTGAACTCTGTTTACTCAGTTACCTTTGATGCGGCTGCGGACTGGCTTTGCGGCAGGCTTCGCGATGCCTTCCAGCGCCTTTAGCGGTTTGCGTACGGCATCTGGTAGGCCGGGCCGTGTGGGCGCATGCACGCGCTTTGTAACCTCAACCATAATCGCGCCTGCAGGCAGGACCCAGGATAGCCTTGCACCAAACCGTTCAAACACGTTGGCTGATCGGATCACACTGGACCGATGTGACGGTGGGGAGAAAAGCGCGCTAACTTGCTTGCCCGGCAAAAACGCATGGCGCCGTAGCTGATTTTCCAACTGACCAAAGGAATAAGGACGGCCAAAGCCAAAAGGCGTTACATCGCGCCGCGCCCAAAGCCCGGTCCGCGAGGGTACAATAAAAAGCGCCCGGCCGCCGGGACCCAACACGCGCCATACCTCATCCAGCAATTCACCTTGGCGCTCGCAGGTCTCCAGCCCGTGCAGCACGATCAGACGGTCGATCATGCCGGTGGCGACTGGCCACTGGGTTTCTTCAACCATGACCGATCTATTCAGTTCGCCCTCTGGCCAGGGCATCACGCCTTGTACGCCCGGCATCAAGTTCAGAACGCGGCGGCTTTCCCCAAGAAACGGGCGAAGCATCGGCCCTGCAAAGCCGAAACCTGCAACCGTCTGCCCTTTTGCCACCGGCCACAATCCCACGATCCTTTCCCGCAAAGACCGCTGAGCAATACGACCCAGTTTCGTTCGGTAGTAGAAAGAGTGCAGGTCCACCACATCGAGGTGCATTGCGCGGGCATCCTTGATACGTCAAAGTCGCGCCAACCCTAAAACCCTCGCCAGGAAAAGCCCATGCCCCTAGAGATTGTCACCGTCCCGTGCCTGTCCGACAACTATGCGTTTTTGATGCGCTGCACCGAAACCGACCAGGTTGCCGCGGTCGATGTACCCGACGCAACGCCTATTGAAGCGGCCTTGAAGGCTCAGGGATGGAGCCTGGACCACATCCTTTTGACCCACCATCACGGGGATCACGTGGACGGCGTGCCGGACCTGGTTAAAGCCACCGGCGCCAGCGTGTCGGGCGCGATACGCGACAAAGACCGGTTGCCCCCGCTCGACACCGCATTGGACGACGAAGAGACGTTTACCTTTGGTGCCCAAACTTGCCGGGTGATTGATGTCAGCGGCCACACGATCAATCACATCGCCTTTTTGTTCGAAGACGCAAAAGCCGCGTTTACCGGTGACAGTCTGATGACCTGGGGCTGCGGGCGCGTGTTTGAAGGCACCCACGCGCAGATGTGGAATTCACTGCAGAAATTCGGCAGCCTGCCCGGCGACACCACGCTATACACCGGCCATGAATACACCGCCTCTAACGCCAAGTTCGCGCAAACCATTGAGCCGGACAACGGCGACTACACTGCCCGCGCAGCAGAGGTGGCGGAACTGCGCGCCAAAGATATCGCCACCGTGCCGTCCAACCTGGGTGTTGAGCGCCAGACCAACCCGTTCCTGCGCGCTGACAACGCGGACCTGCAATATGCCATCGGCCTGCGCGACGCAGATCCCGCCGATGTGTTTTCCGAGGTCCGCACCCGCAAGGACAATTTCTAATGGCTACTCAGTATCCGGAATTGAACCCGGCGTTGGAAAAGTTCCTGCTGAAACAGAAGATCTTTTTTACGGGCAGCGCCGCTGCGACTGGGCGGGTTAACATCTCTCCCCGTCCGACCACTGAGCTGAGGGTGATGTCCAAGGTGCAGGTCGGCTTCTTGGACTACATTGGGTCTGGCAATGAAACGGCAGCCCATGTGCGCCAAGTGCCGCGGATGACAATCATGACCTGCGCGTTTGAAGGCGCGCCGCGAATACTGCGGCTCTACGGCACAGGTGCCACCCACCAAAAAGGAACCGAAAGCTACAACGATCTTTTAACCCGCTTTTGGGAAGGATCGGCGCCACGCAATGCGCGGGCCATCGTCACCTTGGACGTCGACATGGTGCAAACCTCCTGTGGCTACGGCGTACCACTTTTTGACTATCAGGGCGAAAGAGACGCGCTGACTGTCTGGGCAGATGCACGATCCGACGAAAAACTGGTAGAGTATCGCAAAGAAAAAAACTCCCGCAGCATAGACGGGTTTGAAACCGGGCTCATAGACCCGGCAGAATTCAGGTAGAGGGCAGCCAGATGGCACTGAAAGACTGGTTTGACACATCGGATCCAGGTACAACGAAACTGCCCTCTGGGCCCGTGCGCGTGGGTTGGTTTTTGAACGAAACACGTTCCGGCGTGGTTTATCAGCCGCCGGAGCGTATCCGGTCAGCTGAGGTTAATCGCAAGCACGCCAAATCCGCCAGTAGGTGCCCTGCGATCATCAACATGGAAAGCCGATATTTTTTGGTTAGGGTGCCTTATAGTCTGCACTTACGGTTTGTCCGGGACCAAAACGGTAAGCCAGGATTGCGCAACATGGCTGGCGACGCGAGCCCCGTGCGCGGCAATGTTCTAAATAAAAAACTGCATGTCACGGCAGAGCACGAATGGCGCTACGCTGATCGACCGACAATACAAGTCAGCCTGCCCTACACCTTTATCGCCGATGAACCCGTCTACGCGATCCAGACTGACGCCTTTATGCACTACCGGGCTGATGCCATGCCTGGCACCATCTTTGGAGGCCGCTTTGCGATCCAAAACTGGCCACGACCATTGATGTGGGCTTTTGAGTGGCACGATACAAAACGCGACCTGATCCTGAAACGCGGGCAACCCTGGTTCTACATCCAGTTTGAAACTTTGCCTCAAGACCGCTCTGTCAGCATGGTCGAAGCAGAACTAACCCCGGAACTGTCCCAATTTATGGACCACACCAGCGCGGCTGTGAACTACGTCAACCAATCGTTTCAACTGTTGAAAGACGCGGAACGGTCCCGACCGACCACATTGATACAGCCTGTGAAACGGTGAGCCAGGGCCAGCCCAGCATTTGAACGACAGGGCTGGCACCCGGCATTTCTTGACTGAAGTGACCTACTAGCGCGCAAATCGATCCGCCGAATGCTCCAGTTTTAGTTTGAGCGGGAGGCATTAGCTGAAGACCAGGAGACACAAAGAGCCGAAGGGGCCGAGATCAAACCCACTTGCGCCGCCTGAGCAAACTTAAAGCAAAGTCAGTCAAAATAGGGGTTTCCGTGCGGTTAACAGACTTTTCATTAGCCTTTTCTAAAAAAACCCCTTGAAGCCTACGCGTATACACCGAAATCTATCCATAAGAGGTAACGAGGTGCGTTTGGGGCGCACCGGACACAAGGATAACCGAATGCCTTCATTTTCGAGCAGCCTGGAACAAGCCATTCATGCCGCTTTGGCCTTCGCCAATGCCCGCAGGCACGAGTTGGCGACCCTGGAACATTTGCTGCTGGCCTTGGTGGACGAAGACGATGCCGCGCGCGTCATGCGCGCCTGCGAGGTGGACCTCGACGGGCTGCGCACAACGCTGATCCAATTCCTGGACACCGAACTCGACAGTCTGGTCGCAGACCATGAAGGTTCAGAGGCGACGCCCACCACTGCTTTTCAGCGGGTGATCCAGCGTGCGGCGATCCACGTGCAAAGCTCTGGCCGGAACGAGGTGACAGGCGCCAACGTTCTGGTGGCAATCTTTGCTGAGCGCGAAAGCCATGCGGCTTACTTCCTGCAAGAACAGGATATGACGCGCTATGATGCGGTGAACTTCATCAGTCACGGGGTGGCGAAAAACCCGACATACGGCGAATCCCGCCCGGTTTCCGGTGCTGACGACGACGAAGAGACCACGTTTGAAAACAGCGAGAGTGCAAAAGAAGAGACCGCACTTCAGAAATATTGCGTTGATCTGAATGCCAAGGCAGAAGAAGGTGAAATTGACCCGCTGATCGGAAGAGATCATGAGGTTGAGCGGTGCATCCAGGTGCTTTGCCGCCGCCGCAAGAACAACCCGATCCTTGTGGGTGATCCAGGCGTGGGCAAAACCGCCATCGCCGAAGGTCTGGCGGCCAAGATCGTGGCCGGTGAAACGCCGGAGATCCTGTCTGGCGCGACCATTTTCAGCCTCGACATGGGCGCTTTGCTGGCGGGTACGCGGTATCGCGGCGACTTCGAAGAACGTCTGAAAGCCGTCGTAACGGAGTTGGAAGAGCACCCCGACGCCGTTCTGTTCATTGACGAAATCCACACGGTCATCGGGGCCGGGGCCACCTCTGGCGGGGCGATGGATGCCTCTAACCTGCTGAAACCTGCGCTGCAGGGCGGCAAACTGCGGTGCATGGGGTCCACCACCTACAAAGAATATCGCCAGCATTTCGAAAAGGACCGCGCGTTGAGCCGTCGGTTCCAGAAAATCGACGTCAATGAACCGTCGGTAGAAGACGCGATCAAGATCCTCCAGGGCCTCAAACCCTATTTCGAGGAGCATCATGAGATTGAGTACACCGCCGAAGCGATCAAATCGTCCGTGGAACTGGCAGCCCGCTACATCCACGACCGAAAGCTGCCGGACAAAGCCATCGATGTGATTGATGAGGCGGGCGCCTATCAGCATATTATCGCCAAGGATAAGCGAACCAAATCCATCGACGTCACTCAGATCGAAGAGGTCGTGGCCAAGATCGCGCGGATCCCGCCGAAAACCGTGTCCAAAGACGATGCGGAGGTCCTGCAGGATCTGGAAACCAATTTGCAACGCGTAGTCTTCGGACAGGACGAGGCGATTGGAGCGCTGTCTGCGGCTATCAAGCTCAGCCGGGCGGGCCTGCGCGAACCGGAAAAACCCATCGGCAACTACCTCTTTGCTGGCCCCACCGGTGTCGGCAAAACAGAGGTCGCGCGCCAGTTGGCAGATACACTGGGTGTGGAGCTATTGCGGTTCGACATGTCTGAATACATGGAAAAACACGCGATCAGCCGCTTGATCGGCGCGCCTCCAGGCTACGTCGGTTTTGACCAGGGTGGGCTGTTAACAGACGGCGTGGACCAGAACCCGCACTGCGTGTTGCTGCTCGATGAGGTCGAAAAGGCTCACCCGGATGTCTTTAACATCCTGCTTCAGGTTATGGACCACGGCAAACTGACGGACCACAACGGGCGGACCACCGATTTCCGCAACGTGATCCTGATCATGACGTCGAACGCAGGTGCCGCTGAACAAGCCAAAGCCGCGATGGGCTTTGGCCGCGCTCGGCGCGAAGGTGAGGACATGGCGGCGATTGAAAAGCTCTTCACGCCAGAGTTCCGCAACCGATTGGACGCCGTGATCAGCTTCGCACCGCTTGCCAAGAAGACCATCAGCAAAGTCGTTGACAAGTTCATCCTGCAGTTGGAAGCCCAATTGATGGACCGCAACGTAGTGTTTGAACTAACACCAGCAGCCGCTGCCTGGCTCGGCGACAAAGGGTACGATGAAAAAATGGGTGCCCGACCACTGTCGCGTGTGATCCAGGAACACGTCAAAAAACCACTTGCCGAAGAACTGTTGTTTGGCAAGCTTGCAAAAGGCGGTTTGGTGAAGGTCAGCGTCAAAGACGGAGAGCTGGTTTTGACGATAGAGCCGCCTGAAAAGGCCCGGATCACCCGAAACAAGCCCCCGCTTTTGACGGCGGAATAAATCCCAAAGGCCGGGCCCAGCGCCCGGCCATTTTTGTTCAAGCAATCCAAGGCGCCCGACCCCAAAACCGGTCATTCGTGAAACGCTCGTGAATAGCGACACCTTAAGGCTCTGCGACTGTTGGTTTTTTCTTGATCACGGAACCAACCTACCCTCATAACCGCAAGACCCTAACTTTGCGGAAAGCACGGATGTTTCAGGCCCTGAGAACACGCCTGCACAATTGGATCGCCTTTGGCACAGAAAAATACGAAGGCGCGGCAAAGCGGCGTATCGTGATGACTAACGTGCTTGTTGTCATGGTATCGTGCCTGTGCATCCCCCATCTAGTTTTCTTTGTGCTTTGGGACCCAATGGGGCTTTGGCTGCCAATTATCCTCGTAGCAGGCGCCGCCATCGCGTTTCAGTTCACCCCGCTTTTGCATGCGTTGAATCCTTATGCGGGCGGGCTCTACAACCTGACACTCTGGCTTACCTTTGCCATTGTCATTTCCTGGATGTTTTCCGCCCAATCCGGCGTACATTTCTACCTGCTGGCAGGCGCCACGACTGCCATCGCTATCTTTGGCGTGCGCCAAAACGCGCTCAGCGTCTTTTCCATAGGCCTGGGGCTCGGCGCCTTTATTTATGCGGATCGGGTGTTTCTTGAACCCGCCCAGTTCCTCAACCTGTCGCCGATCTTTTTGGACATCTTCTACGGCTTATCAATCCCCATCGCGATGCTCTTCATCTTTGTCATGGTATTTTGGGGGTTTCGCCAGGCCCACATCGCGGAAGAGGCTCTGCAACGCGAATACGAATACTCAGAACGTCTGTTGGAAAACATGCTACCCGGCCCCATCGCAGCAGAACTAAAGCGTAACCCCGGTCAAACCATCGCCAACAGTCATGAAGAAGTGACGATACTCTTTGCCGATATTGTCGGTTTCACCCCGCGGGCAAGCCAACAAAAACCTGATGAGTTGGTGAAGTTCCTAAACTTGCTTTTCACCCGCTTCGACAATTTGGCCAATAAACACGGGCTGGAGAAAATCAAAACCCTGGGCGACGCCTTCATGGTCGCAGGTGGGATGCCAGAACCGCAATCAGATCACGCAGAAAGGGTTGCCCAAATGGCACTCGACATGGTGGCAGAGACGGAAAAATTTTCAGCCGAAATGGGTGAAAAAATTGAACTGCGCATCGGCATCCATACCGGCCCGGTGGTTGCAGGGGTGATCGGCACACGCAAACCTTTCTACGATGTCTGGGGCGATACGGTGAACACGGCCGCGCGGATGGAAACCTTTGGCACAAACGGCAAAATCCAGGTCACTTCAGAAACCATGGCCCGGCTCAAGAGCACCTTCGATTTCTCCGAACGTGGAGAGGTGGATATCAAAGGCAAAGGCCCACTCGATCTCTACTACTTGGAGCGCCCCCGCGGCGACACCCAATAAGGTGGTTAGTGCGCCCGTCAGCCGAGGACGCGATCACCTCTTAGGGCCGGGGGGCTCACACACGCCAAGTAACCCAAAATAGACGTGCGGGCCGCAGGCCCGCTCCTCTAGGAAAGCGGTTCAGCGTTCGGTGAACTTCAATTCGATGCGGCGGTTCAATGCCAGTGCCTCCGGCCCATCGCCATCCACGATCGGCTGGAATTCTCCGAACCCATTGGCGGCCAGTCGATTGGGTGGGATACCCAATTCGTTTGTAAGATATTTCACCACACTCAACGCCCTACCCTGGCTCAGTTCCCAGTTGTCGCGGAACTTTCCGAAACCCGACAGCGGAACCTTGTCGGTATGCCCGTCGACACGCAAAATCCAATCAATCTCTGCCGGGATCTGGTCAGCCACATCGCGAATAATGGACGCAACTTTTGCAATCTCTTCCTGGCCGCGCTCGCCCAGCTCTGCGGACCCCGCGTTGAACAAGATCTCTGACGAGAAAACAAACCGGTCGCCAACTATGCGAATGCCTTCCTGGCTGCCCAGCACATCGCGCAATTGTCCAAAGAACTCTGACCGGAACTTTCGCAGGTCGCGTGCTTCCGCCTGCAACCTTTTGCGTTCCGCCTCTTCCAGTTCAGCACGCCGCGCAGCTTCTACAGCCGTTTTCCTTTGTTCGGCGGCCACGCGGGCCAATGCCTGGTTCAGGTTTTTGCCCAGCGTTTCGATCCGCACGTCAGCCAGTTCGTCCTTTGCGGCTGCCGCATCCAACAAGCCCTGCAAACGTTGCAATTCCGTGCGCAACTCCGCTGCTTGATTGCTCAGAACCGCCATCTGACGACGGCTCTCTGCGCTTGCTGCTTCCTCCTCTTGCAGCCGCTCTTGCGCGGTCGCCAAAAGCGCGCGGTCGCGATCTGCTGCCGACAACCCGGTGGCTGCTGCAACCTCTGCATCCTTGCGCGCCAACTCCGCTGCTGCGAGTTTGGTCAGCGTCTCTTCGGCCCTCCGACGCTCCGCTTCCAGCGACAAGGTCATGGCCGTCAGCTCAGCCTGGGCATCTTGCAAGCGCTTCTGGAGTGCTTGCGCCGCAGCAGCCTCAGCCAATCGCGCAGACTCCTCTGCCGACAATCCGTTTATCAGGTCCTGCAAACGTTGGCGCAGTTCCGCCTCCGTCAGACCGCGTTTTTCCAACTCTGCCTTGGCGGCGGAAAGATCGGCTTGCGCCACCGTCAACGCCGCCTTGGCGGTTTGCACTTCCGCCGAAAGCCGGGCGATGTCCGCCTCAGCCAATTTTAGCGCCGCTGACGCGTTACCCAGATCTGCGGCGCTTTCTGCGCCAGATGCCCGCAAGGCCAACAGCTCAGATCGCAGTTGAGCCTCCAGTTCCCGCGCAGCCGCAAGGGCTGCTTCCTGTTCTGAAAGTTGCTTCTGCGCCGCCTCCAGCGCTGTCTGTGCCCCGCCGGCGCTGTCGCGTGCGCCATCAAGCGCCGCGTTCGCAGCCGCCAAATCCTGCAACGTTTTGGTCAGGGTTTCCTGTGATCCGTCCAGGTCGGTCTGCGCTGCGGCCAATGCCGCAAGCGCTGTCGACAGGGCACCATCGCGATCATCTGCTTCAGTTTGCAAATCAGCAACCAAGGCCTCCAAAGCCTCACGACGCGCAGCCGCCAGCCGTGCAGCCTCCACACCTGCATCAACCTCTGACCGGGCGGCGGCCAGGGCCAATCGCAGGGCCTCTTTTTCCGAAATTTCTTGGGCATTCGCGGCGACCAGTGCATCGCGATCAGCTGTCAGCGTGTCCCGCTCTGCCGCCAGGTCCGCGCTTTCCGCTTCCAGCGCTGTGATCCGCGCAATGCGTTCTGCCAGCGTGCCTTCCAGATCGGTTGAACGCGCCAAAAGTGCGGCAACCTGATCCTCAAACGCGGTAATTCGGGCCGTTTGATCTGAAACTTGCGCATCAAGTGTGGCAATGCGTGCATCCCGGTCAGACAAATTGCCTTCCAACACCGCAATGCGGTTATTGCGGTCCGACAGATCCGCCTCCAAGGCGGAAAGCCGGTCGTTGCGTACGGCCACATCACTTTCCAACGCGGCGATGCGCCCATCACGCGCGGTCAGATCCCCTTCGAGGCTGGAAATGCGCGCAGCCTGATTGGCGGTCTGCGCTTGCAGACCAGCAACCTCTTCTTGTGACGACTGTAGGGTTTCTGTCAGCGCGGCCAGATTGTTTTCCAACCCTGCAGATCGTTCCTGTTCAAGGCCCAAAGCCTCCGCCAGGCCTGCAATTTCGTTGGTCAGGGAAATCAGCTCCTCATCCTGACCGCTGATGGTTTCGCGCAGCACAAATTGCACCACCATGAATATGGTCAACACGAACATCAGTACCAGCAAGAGCGCTGTCATCGCATCTACAAAGCCCGGCCAGATATTGGCCGAAAACCGGTTACCTGCACGGCGAGCCAGCGCCACGACCTAGCGCTCCCGCTCTTGGCTGATGGCCTCCCGCAAGGTGGATGTCAGGCCCAACAGGTCCGACCGAAGCTCCCCCACGACATCCTGACGGGAAGAGGTCATCTCTTCAATAATGCGCAAAAGCTGGGTATCGATGTTGCGCAGGCGCATCTTTGCCTCTGCATCCCAGACTTCATCGTTCTGGCGCATCTGCCCTGGCAAGGCCCGCAGGGCCTCTACAATCTTGTCGTTGCCATAGGCGACCTGTTCCGTGAGCCGCGCATCCGCGCCCTGATTAGCCGCGGCACTTTCTGCCAACCGTTCAACCACCCCGGTCAAATGGTCGAGCCTTTGATCACTTTCCGCTCGCCGCGAATGGGTGTTGCGGATCAACTCTTGCAGGGTTTCCAACTGATAGGTCGTGTGCTCCAGCAAATCGGCGAGCGCCAGGTTGCCGACCTGCCCCAGATCGCTGTCTTCACCGCTGCTGGCCACACCGATACGGGTGATCGAGGACAGCCATTCCTCCATTTCACCATAAAACCGGTTCTGACCCCGGCCCGACAGCAAATCCAGCAAGCCCACAACCAGCGATCCGGCCAGCCCCAGCAAAGACGACCCAAAGGCAGTGCCCATACCGCCCAACTGGCGTTCCAGACCCGACATCAGCTTGTCAAAGACATCCATGGATGACGCGCCCTCTTGCGGCGCAAGAGACCGGATTGTGTCCACCACGGCAGGCACGGTCACGGCAAGGCCGTAGAATGTGCCAAGAAGGCCAAGGAAAATCAAAAGGTTGATCACATAGCGCGTAATCTCTCGGCCTTCGTCAAGACGTGTCGCGACGCTGTCGAGGATCGACGTGGTAGAACTTGCGGTCAGCGCCGACCGGGCACCGCGCTTACGCAGGTACGCCGCAAGTGATGCCAGTAGACCGGGCGCCTGCACAAACTCCTGCCCCGGACGATCCAGCGCAAAGCCTTCGATCCAACTGACGCAACTGACCAGCGTAAACGCCTGCCAGAAACACGCAAGAATGCCGAAGACAAAAACAAGCCCGATGAACCCGTTCAAATATACGTTGGCCATAAAGATCGGCAGCAGCTGCTCATACGCAACCACAGCGCCGATGGTAACCACCACCACAAAGATCAGCATCGTCAGGATGATCCTGACGGGTTGCGTAAATTGTGGGTCAGCTTTTGTGTCTGGCTTGTGCATCGCCATGAAACCCTAAATGCCTCAGCAATGAACATAAGGGGCCGGGCGCTTTTCGCCAAGGAGGCAGGTGCACTCGGGTCGAAAGGGAATTGAAATTGTGGCTGAGACCCCCCATGTATTTGGTAGTTCATAGAATTTTGGAGGGAATATCTTGGAAGAACTTTTAGGCCTTGAGTCATTGGGACTGACAGCCATCGCAATTTTGGTCTTTGCCATCGTTCTTTTGTGGATGATGGTCAAATCCGTTCCTCAGGGCGAGGAATGGACTGTTGAACGATTTGGCCGCTACACCCGCACGCTGAAACCCGGTTTGCGATTCCTGATCCCGGTGATGGACAAGGTCGGCGCCAAGATCAACATGATGGAAACCGTGCTCGACATCGACAGCCAAGAGGTGATCACCCGCGACAACGCCATGGTGGTGACAGACGCGGTGACGTTCTATCAGGTGATTGATGCCAGCCGCGCTGCCTATGAAGTGCGTGATCTTTACCGGGCATTGTCGAACCTGACGCAGACAAACATCCGTTCCGTCATCGGGTCCATGGACCTTGACGAAAGCCTGTCAAACCGGGACGTGATCAACGCCAAACTGCTCACCGTGATTGACGAAGCTGCCCATCCATGGGGCGTTAAAGTGACCCGTGTGGAAATCAAAGACTTGGCTCCTCCGCCCGATATTTCAGAGGCGATGGCCCGTCAGATGAAGGCTGAACGTGACAAGCGGGCCGAAATCCTCACTGCCGAAGGTCAAAAGCAATCAGCGATCCTGAAGGCCGAAGGTGAACGCGAAAGCCAGATCCGCGAAGCGGAGGGCCGCAAAGAAGCCGCGTTCCTGGACGCTGAGGCCCGCGAACGCGAAGCCAAGGCCGAGGCCAGCGCCACTGAAATGGTGTCATCAGCAATTGCAGCCGGTGACGTTCAGGCCATCAACTACTTTGTGGCGCAGGGATATACTCAGGCACTGCAGGAAATTGCGGCCTCACCTAACTCCAAGACCGTGATGATCCCGCTGGAGGCATCAGCCCTCATCGGCTCAGTCGGCGGGATCGCTGACATTGCCAAGGCAATCGGCGGCAAGGAGACAAGCTAATGCCGTTTCTCGATATCCTTGAGGGGCTTAGCCCGTGGTGGTGGGTGGCGCTCGCCTTCGCGCTCGGCGCGCTGGAGGTTGCGACAGGGACTTACGTTCTAATCTGGATCTGCCTGGCTGCTTTCCAGATGGCATTCCTGATGTGGATGGTGCCGAGCCTGTCAGGCGAAGCCCAAATTACCATTTTCGCCGTGGTGGCAGTTGTGCTGACCTTTGCCGGTCGCTGGCTTGTGCAACGCTACGGCGACGGCGGTGAAGAACACTCGACGCTCAACACCCGGTCCGGGCATTTGGTCGGCCGCACCGGTAAGGTACTGGACTACAACACTGGCGCCGGTGCGATTGAGGTGGATGGCACCCGTTGGCGCGCAAGTTGGCCGTCTGGTGAAGCTTCCGCTCCCGGGGAAACCGTGCGGGTGACAGCCGCGGAAGGAATGACGTTGCAGGTCCAGAAAATCTAGGCCGCCAATGCGTGATCAAGAGGATGCCTTGGTTTCTGCCAAGGCAACCTCGAAACGAAGCAGAATAGAAGGCGCCCGATCTTCCGACTGCTTTGCGGATCATCAGGCAACGCCCGCAAAGCAATTTGAGTCATCCTTACGCGGCGACGTCTATCTGGATTTCCCCACCGTGCAAGAAGCATCGCTTATCAAACAGTGACAAATCGACTGGGTTTGGCAGTCGAATGTCTTGGATACTTGGCATGTCAGTGGACGAAAGCTCAAACGAGCGATCAATCTGAGAGATCAAGACATTCGACTGCCAAACCCAGTCGATTTGTCACTGTTTGATAAGCGATGCTTCTTGCACGGTGGGGAAATCCAGATAGACGTCGCCGCG
>JBCCET010000022.1:0-49713 GCA_039030095.1 Pseudomonadota bacterium
GCGGCGAGAATGCCAAGGGTGATCGTAGTTTTGCCAGAGCCGGAGGACGGCGCGGATAAGATCAGCCCGGACGGGCTGTTCATGCGCTTTCGGCGGGGCGACCCCGTCCCAACGGATCAAGGTTTCGCGGCGCTTTGCCGTCCGCCATGGACACCCAGTCGAGCGCTTGGCGCATCAACACATTGCGACCGACACAGATGATTGCCGGCGGTTCCAAGTCAGAGGCGTTAATATCCGCTGCCAACTTACCCAGCGTGGTTTCCAACTGTTGCTGGTTTTGGGTAGAAGCTTGGGTGACCACAGCGCACGGTTCTGACGGATCACGACCGGCCGCCATCAATTCAGAGGCGATGCGGTCTGCATGTTTCATACCCATGTAAATCACAATCACCTGGCTGCCGTCGGCAATGCCGCGCCAGTTCAGGGATCCCGGCGCGTCGCCAGATTGATCGTGGCCCGTGACGAAGGTGACAGACTGGTTCACGTCCCGGTGGGTGACAGGAATGCCTGCGTACGCCAACCCGCCAATCCCTGCCGTGATGCCGGGGATCACCCGGATCGGCACACTGTGTTGCACAAGGGTTTGCGCCTCCTCCCCGCCGCGACCAAACACAAACGGATCGCCGCCTTTCAGGCGCAGCACACGCTTGCCAGCTCTGGCAAGCTCTACCAGTCGCAAGGAAATATCGCGTTGCTTGGCGCTGGGCTTTCCGCCCCTTTTTCCTGCGTATTCAAGCGTGGTGGCAGGCTCGGCCCAATCCAGGATACGCGCGTCCACAAGAGCGTCATAGACAATCACATCCGCCTGGCGCAGCGCATTCAGCGCATGCAGCGTTAAAAGCCCCGGGTCGCCCGGACCAGCACCGCACAGCCAAACCCACCCGGGTTCAAGCGTTGGCCAATCAGCAGAGGGAAGTGACTCGGTCATACGCCAGTTATGGACCCGAAGCCCGGCAGGTGGAAGAGGCATGCGCGGCGCGTGATGTGACGTTTTCGACATGAACCACAGCGCGCTCGTGCGGAAAATGTGCATTGGGTCAAATTCGATCAATCAGGCAGCCAGCGATGCATGCTCTAAGGTCGTGACAACAGCCCCCAGATGCCTATCGTGGCGCCGATGACTGAAAAATCGGATCTGCGGCGCGGTTGGACCACCGGCGCCTGTGCTACCGCTGCCACCAAAGCAGCGTTGCAGGCGTTGTGGGGCGGCGCATTTCCCAGATCTGTCACCATCGTCCTGCCAAAAGGGGAGACACCAACCTTCCCGCTGGCTCATAGCGCCAAAGGCGACGGCTGGGCGGAAGTAGGCATCACCAAAGACGCGGGCGACGACCCGGATGTGACACACGGATGTCTTGTGATTGCGCGTGTGCAGGTGTCTGCTGGTGGGGTCGTTTTTAAGGCGGGTGAAGGGGTCGGTCAGGTGACCAAACCCGGCTTGCCGATTGCGCCAGGTGAACCTTCAATAAATCCAGTCCCGCGTCAGATGATGCAGGCAGCGGTGGCAGAACAGGCCGTGGCATTTGGCCAGGCTGGCGATGTGGAAATAACTGTTTCGATCCCCGGCGGGGCTGAGATTGCCAAAAAGACCTGGAACCCTCGTCTGGGCATTGAAGGTGGCCTGTCGATCCTTGGCACAACGGGGGTGGTGCGGCCGTTCTCCTGTGCTGCTTGGATCGCGTCCATCCACCGGGGGATTGATGTGGCCCGCGCGGGCGGTCTGCGCCATGTGGCGGGGTGCACCGGGGCCACAAGCGAACGGGTGGTGCAGGGGCGTTTTGACCTGCCGGATCATGCAATGCTGGATATGGGCGATTTTGCCGGTGGCATGCTCAAATACCTCCGCCGTCATCCGGTCCCGCGCCTGACCATCGGTGGTGGTATCGGCAAGATGGCGAAGCTGGCGCAAGGCGCGGTCGATTTACATTCTTCGCGGTCGCAGGTGGACCTGAAAGCGCTCAGTGATTTGGGTGGACAAGACCTGACCGATTGCAATTCCGCACTGGAGGCTTTGACCCGAGTGGGTCCGCCGTTGGGGGCTGCGGTGGCCGAAAAGGCCCGCGTCGCCGCGCAGGGCATACTGCGCGGGGCAGAAGTGGACGTGGACGTAGTGGTCATCGACCGCGCTGGCGTGGTTGTGGGGGTGGCCACGTGACGGTGCTTATCCTCGCGGGGTCCGGGGAGGCGCGCAGACTGTGCCAAGCCTTGGCCGGGCAGGATGTGATTGCATCCCTTGCCGGGGTTACCCGCGCGCCGGAAGATTTAGGCGTGCCCACACGCGTTAACGGTTTCGGCGGCATTGAGGGGTTACGCAACTTTTTGAAGGCATCGCAGATCACAAAAGTCATCGACGCCACACATCCTTTTGCCGTCCAGATGACTGACAATGCCGCGCAGGCTTGCGCGGCAGAGAGCATTCCGCATCTCATCTTACGCCGCCCGGGCTGGCAGGCGGCATCAGGTGACAGTTGGCATTGGGTGGACGACCTGGATGAGGTGCCAGGCCTGATACCATCCGACGCGAAGGTGTTTCTGGCAACGGGGCGGCAGTCTTTGATGCCTCTCGCAGGTCTGGCGCCCCGACCGGTGCTGGCCCGCATCATTGATCCGCCAGATGCGCCGTTTCCATTTGAGGGCGGGCGATATGTCATTGGAAAACCCCCATTTTCCGTGGAGGAAGAAATTGACTTTTTTCGCAAAGAGGCAATCGATTGGGTGGTGGTCAAGAACGCAGGAGGTGCTGCGTCTTTTTCCAAATTGGCAGCAGCCCGGACACTTGGTTTGCCGGTTGCCATTCAGCGCCGCCCGAACCTTCCCGCAGGCGTAGATGTTGTCGAAAACATCGACGCGGCATTGAGTTGGATCACCCGGTGAGGCGCATTGAAACACAAACGGACGTGGATGAAGGCGCAGCTTGGCTGGCCAAAACTGAGCCACGTTTTGCGCCGGTTCTGGCTTTAACCGGGCCGTTACCTTTGCGACTGAAAGGGGACGGCTACCCTGCAATCCTCAGCGCGATTGTAAGCCAGCAGGTGTCAACCGCCTCAGCCGCCGCAATCTGGGCGCGGGTGGTTGAAGCGGGTTTAACGACCGAGGCCGAAGTGCTGGCCGCAGGAGAAGATGGGTTGCGCGCGTGCGGTTTTTCGCGACCCAAAATCCGCTACGCCCTTGCGATTGCCGAAAAGCCTGTGGATTGGCCGTCGTTGCAAGAAGCGCCAGACGATCAGGCGCGTGCGGCCTTGATCGCCCTTCCCGGCATCGGACCATGGACGGCAGAGATATACCTTTTGTCGTCGCTTGGGCGGCCCGATGTCTTTCCCGCCGGTGATCTGGCCTTGCAAGAGGCCGCAAAGATCGCCTTTGACCTGGACCAACGGCCAAGCGAAAAGGCGTTTGCGCAGATGGCAGAGCCCTGGTCGCCGTGGCGCGCGGTGGCGGCCCGTGCGCTTTGGGCCTACTACCGGCACATAAAAGGCCGTGAAGGAGTAAGATGATGCTGAAATCGAAACGAAGTGGGGTGGATCAAGGCACGGCCAAACGGCTGGTAATATTCGTGCATGGGTACGGTGCTGATGGTGGTGATCTGATTTCTTTGGCTGACCCGCTGCGCCAACATATGCCTGACACGGTTTTTTACGCGCCTGATGCGCCCAACCCCTGCGGCATGAACCCCATGGGGTATGAGTGGTTTCCGATCCCCTGGATCGACGGGTCAAGCGAAGAGGCTGCCTTGGCCGGGATGGCTGACGCGGCTGAAAAGCTCGACACTTGGCTGACTGAAACCATGGCGGCGGAAGGCGTGACAGCGGCGCAAACCGTGCTGATTGGCTTTTCGCAAGGCACAATGATGAGCCTGCATGTGGGCCCGCGCCGTGCGGATGCCTTGGCGGGTATCGTTGGCTTTTCGGGGCGTTTGCTTTCGCCCGAAAAGATTGATGAGGTGCAAACCAAACCCCCTGTCCTGTTGATCCATGGGGATATGGACGATGTGGTGCCACCGAAATCCATGCCAGAGGCTGCCCAAGCCCTGCAGGCTGCGGAATTTGAGGTCTACACCCATGTGTCCAAAGGAACAGGTCACGGCATCGCACCTGATGGCCTGAGCCTCGCGCTCAGTTTCATGATGGACAAGCTGGATATTGCAACGCCAGCCTAAACGATTGTTGATTGCGACGCATCGCAGGCTCCCCTAACTTCGAACAATGTGAAGGGTAGGGCGACGATCATGTCCGACATCAACGCGAAGCTCGACGAAGTGTCAGAGGCGATAACGGAACTTGCCGCCGGTGAGACGACAGTGCTCGCCTATCTCAACAAGAACCGAATTGTCGTGACTGTTTTGGTGGTGAACGCGTTGATTACGGCAGGACTTGCCCTGGTCACACTCTACATGGCGTATTCCGCCAATCAGATCCAACGATCCCACGCGACGGCTCAGTTCATTACCGCCTTTGCAGAGCCCCAGGTGCTTGACGGAATTGTGGCTTTGCAAACCGCAAACCGACAGGTTTTGCGTACCAATGCCGACTACCAAGAGCTTACGCGGTCCACCTATCATTTGCGCCGCACGCTAGAGGCGTTTGCCCTGTGCGCAAAGCTCGGCGCGTGTAACGAAGATGCGGCAATCGCAGTTATCTGCAATCCGATGCGCAATTTGGAAAGTGAATTGGCCAAAGTGGCGGAACGTAGCAAGCAGCGCGGGTATCAGGCCAACAGCTATCACGGCTATATGCCGATCTGCCTTGCCTATCTGAAGGAGAATACATGAGGACATATGTTTTTTTCCTTGCGCTTGTCGCGGCCAGTCCGTTGGCAGCGCAGATTGAAATCCCACAATGTACGCCAGTGGTCCCGGAGGAGCGTTTGGCCGCCCTAGCCGGGGAGTTTTGCGGCGAAGCGTGGGATGAAATGGCCCAGTTTGACGTCAGCAAAAACGCAACCGGCGCGCGTGAGGATCAGGAGATTGAACGTCTGGGCGTTCTGCTGAACGAAATTGAAAACCCGAACGGCAAGCTGTCTGCGGCGCAATTGCAGGAACTGGCGGACATTCTAAAGTCCCGTCCGTCGCTTCGCAGCAGCCTTCGAAAGAATATCCTTGCGTCGATGTTCGACCCGCTTTGGCTGGAACTTTGGTGCAAGTGGCGCGTCGACAAGGATCAAACTCTCTATCGGATTGAAGACCTGCAAGAGATCCGCCGGATTGAGAATTCGCTGGCCTGCGGTCTGGTGGATTGATGCTGCGGATCCTGCAAACCTTGGCCTTTGTGTTTCTTGCCCAAGGTGCCGGCGCGCAAACGATGGTCATGAACACTGCGGAGGTTCAGGCGTTTCTGGACAATGTGGCCGACCGTTTTCAAAGCGTGTGGCGCCAGGAAATGCGCACGGCGATTAACGCGGTGCCAGCTTACCGAGGTAAAGCCGATAATCTGCGACTGAACATCACGGACACCTGTGACTGGACGCCCAACTATTCGCAAGACGGGGATGCGCCGGAGGTATCCTTGGGTAAGCCGCTGATTCTGCTGAACCAATACTTGCAACAAGCGTACCTGTTCTACTTCCTCGACACCCCCGGCGCGGTTACCCCGCAGGATATTACGGCCTATGTTCGGACCCAATTGGTTCCGATCTTAGCGCGCGAAAAAGACCGCTGCGTACGCGGGCGTGAGGGGACCAAGTCCGTGTTTGGCTCAGATATCCCGTCCATATATTCCGGCCGCATGTCGATCGAGGCCTACCGCGCAAAATTGGCGAAGCTTGCTGGAATGCCCTCCGCAAGGAAAGTCGAGGATTTCGTAGCAGGTGCGCCGATGATGTTCGTCGTTTTGCATGAAACCGGTCACCATATGGATGCCGTCGGGGTGCCGCTGCCCGGCGCTGATGAAGAGGCGCGCGCGGACGCTTTCGCGATTGACCTGTTTGCGCGAAACAAGATGTCGCCCACCATTGCGATGAGTTTTTTTGAACTTGGCTATCAGGAAGCTTTCGCGCGGGACGCAAAACGGTTGGCTTGCCGAATGCTGAAAATGGTACAGAGCGACGCTCAAATGGCTGATGCTTTCGCCGGTCCGGTGTCGCGTGACGTAATGGACCGGCTAGAGGCGTTGAACGCCTATTATCGACAGGAATTTGCCGCTGTGTGTGATGCCCCCTAGAGCAAGGGACGTGGTTGTGCGCCCAGGCCCCTAGCGTTTGAAAAGCACTGATTGTTCATCTTTCGAGCGCGCTTCGCGTCGTTTGTCTGCGTGAACCGCGCGACCCGCTTGCACACCTGGGCGCCCAGCCATTCGGTCAAGCCAAGCAGCCAAGTGAGGCTTGTCGTCCAAAGTTTGCTGCTGGCCTTTCCACAGGGATGCCCAGGGCCAAATTGCAAAGTCCGCGATAGAAACGGCCCCGCAGACGTATTCTTTGCCTGCCAACTGCCGATCCAACACACCGTAAAGACGTGCAACTTCTGACCTGTAGCGGTCCTTTGCATAAGGCAGGTCCTGCGGCGGATCCATTTGTGGCGCGTATTTCAAAAAGTGGTGGCATTGGCCAGCCATCGGCCCCACACCACCCATCTGCCACATGAGCCATTGGTCAACTTCCAGCCGATTGCGATAATCCGTGCCGCCGAACTTGCCAGTCTTTCGGGCAAAATACTGCAAAATCGCGCCGGATTCGAAAATCGACACCGGCTGTCCGTCTGGCCCATCCGGGTCGGTGATGACAGGCATCCTGTTGTTTGGCCCAATCTTCAGAAATTCGGGGTCAAATTGATCGCCCGCGCCAATGTCTATCAAATGCACTTTGTAAGGCAGGCCGAGCTCTTCGAGCAGGATAGAAATTTTCCAGCCGTTAGGCGTGGGCCAAAAGTAGAGGTCGATTGGGTCAGACATTTAAAACTCCTTTGCGCCAGTTTGCGCCCGGGGCGCGGAAACTCAACCCCGCTTGCGCCGCCCGCCTTTGGTGCGGCTGATAAACCCGGGTGGGCGCTTGCGTACCCAGGCGATGAATTTGGCCAATCGCGGATGGGCGCGCAGGGCCTCTGGCGTTGAATAATCACGCGCCAGCTCCGCCTCGGTCAGTGCGGCGTGGATTTCTTTGTGGCAGATATGGTGCAACAACACCGTCGGTCCGGCTTTGCCGCCTTTTAATTTTGGCACAAGGTGGTGGGCTGATTGCGGCACACCGGGTGGAACCGGGCGCCCGCACAGCGCGCAAAGTGGATCTGTCATGGTCCAAACCTGCCGCTTGACGCTCAATCTGCAAGGGCGTAAGCCATTCTATGTGGCGATTTGTCAGCCGGATTGCGGGCCACGTTAAACATACTGCTAAAGAGGCCGAGGCACGACAAAACGCCCCGGCACCGATGTCCGGGGCTTTTTGTTGGGCTTGTTGCCCGGAAAGGATGTTTGCCATGAACACTTGGCATTCACGCACCAACCTGGTGCACGCAGGCGCCCGTCGCAGCCAATACGGGGAAGTGAGCGAGGCGCTCTACCTGACCCAAGGATTTGTCTACGACACTGCCGAACAGGCAGAAGAGCGGTTCATCCAATCGGGTGAAGATGAGTTTATCTACGCTCGCTACGGCAACCCAACCGTGCGCATGTTCGAAGATCGTATTGCCGCCCTGGAAGGGGCAGAGGCGGCTTTTGCCACAGCCTCAGGCATGGCGGCAGTCAATGGTGCACTTATGGCGCTTTTGTCGTCTGGGGACCATGTGGTAGCGGCACGCGCGCTTTTCGGATCATGCCTGTTTATCTGTGAAGATATTTTGCCCCGCTTCGGGGTTGAGGTGACCTTTGTGGATGGCACAGATTTGGACGCTTGGCGCGCGGCTGTACGACCCGACACCAAGGTTTGTTTCCTCGAATCAATATCCAATCCTACCTTAGAGGTCATCGACATTCGCGCCGTGGCAGACATCGCCCATGCCGCCGGGGCCACAGTTGTTGTCGACAACGTTTTTGCCACGCCAGTTTTTCAGCAAAGCCTCGTTTTGGGCGCCGATGTGGTGATCTATTCTGCCACAAAACACATTGATGGACAGGGCAGGTGTTTGGGTGGCGTAGTCCTGGGATCACTGGAATTTGTGCGCGGTCCGCTCGAAACCTACCTCAAACACACGGGCGCGGCGATGTCGCCTTTTAACGCTTGGGTAATGCTTAAGGGCATGGAAACATTGGCTTTACGCTGCGAAGCTCAGGCCAATTCTGCGGCCTTTTTGACCGATGCTTTGCAAGGGAACGCGCAGCTTAGCCGGGTGATCTACCCCTTTGCAAAAGACCACCCCCAGACTGATCTTGCGCAGGCACAAATGTCCTTGGGTGGTACGGTTTTGTCGCTGGATCTCAAGGGTGGCAAGAAAGCGGCGTTTCAGTTCCTTAATGCGCTGAAAATATTCAAAATTTCCAACAATCTTGGGGACGCCAAAAGCCTGGTTACACATCCCGCGACCACAACCCATCAACGCCTAAGCCCGCAGCAACGCGCGGACCTTGGCATTACAGACGGGTTGGTTCGGATTTCGGTCGGGCTGGAACACCAGGACGATCTGTTGGCGGACGTTTTGGGAGCCCTCGGCGAAGTTTTGCCGGGGTAAGCGCCCGTTAACCACGATTGTTTCTGATCTTAACACAAAATGAACGATTTGGCGACTTGATGCGTATTGGAATTGGCAGTTTCGGACCCCAATAGAATCGGTTTCGAAATTTTGCTGGAAAAAATGCAAACGTGACCCCATATCTTTGGGGAAACGGTTAAACCACAGGGACGTCATGAACTACTACGACCCGGACCTTGAGACCGAGATCAAGTCTCCGAAACCCACTGATGAAGATGCGCGCGATGCTGTGGCCGTCCTGCGGCGATGGGCGTCGAAATCAGACGATACGGCTTTCGCCAACCTCGATCCTGAAAGCGCCGCAACAGCTTTGGCGCGCGGACGCGCAGAGAACTATCCGGTTTTCAGCCGCGACTACCCCTTGGGCATGAAGGCGGACAGGGCTTACATCGCCACGCTGCCAGACTTGCAAAACGGGCCGTCCAGTCTGATCCGGGGCGCAAAGCGGTCGATCCAGCATGTGGGCATTTCCAATTTTCGTCTGCCGCTTCGGTATCGCACCCGCGACAACAGTGAAGTGAGCTTGGAAACATCCGTCACTGGCTCCGTCAGTCTGGAGGCGGAGAAAAAGGGCATCAATATGTCCCGCATTATGCGGTCGTTTTATGTCCACGCCGAAAAACGCTTTAGCTTCGATGTGATCGACGCGGCTTTGGACGATTATAAACAGAATCTGGAAAGCTTCGACGCCCGCATTGCCTTGCGCTTTTCGTTTCCGATGAAGGTTGAAAGCCTCCGCTCAGGTCTCAGCGGCTATCAGTACTATGACATTTCGCTCGAACTGTCAGAGCGTGATGGCGTGCGTACACGTATGATCCACCTGGACTACGTCTATTCGTCCACTTGCCCATGTTCGCTGGAACTGTCGGAACACGCGCGCCAGACTCGCGGCCAGTTGGCCACGCCCCACTCCCAACGTTCGGTCGCCCGCATAAGTGTGGAAGTTGTGCCCGGCGAGACGCTCTGGTTCGAAGATCTGATTGATATGGCCCGCAAGGCGGTGCCCACCGAAACGCAAGTCATGGTCAAACGCCAGGACGAACAGGCTTTTGCTGAACTCAATGCCGCAAACCCGATCTTTGTGGAAGACGCCGTCCGGCTCTTTACGGAACAATTGGAAAGCGACCCACGTGTGGGTGACTTCCGCGTAGTGGCCAGTCATCAAGAAAGCCTGCACAGCCATGACGCGGTGTCTATCCTGACCTCTGGCGATCTCTTCGCGGTTGACAGTATCGACCCGAGGTTCTTTGAGACGCTGATCCACCGGGGGTAGCCTGCGATATCGGCAGTGAAATTCCGCTGCCGAGTTTCCCTCCAGCGAAAATGTTTCGCGATGGGGTAGGGGTTCTTATGGCCAAAACAAAAATGGGTTAGCTGAATTCTGCACCTTGGTTTACTGCAGAATGTATCGCGGAACGGGCCAAGAAACTGCCTTTTGAGGTTTGCGGTCGGTCAGCCTTTGCTATGAGAAGTAGTGCTATCGCTACGGCGGTACGGTTCAAAACTCAAACCGTCGGTAAAAAATCTATTAAGGTCACCTTCGCAATCTGACGAAAATTACTCTTAGATTGCAAAAACACTCCCGCCGCAGGTTCCCGAGTTTCATTTTCCACAAACCCCGCAGATCAAGTCTGCCCTAAAGCCTTCGTCGAATCCTGCGCTGCCTTGACTTGCTTGCGCCCTGCGGCCAAGGCTGCGGCCATGTTCGATATGCGCCCTACGGCATATGTGATTGGCCTAATGGTGGCCGCCTTAGGTGCTACGATGTCGGTGCCTTTGGCTATCGAGATTTATGACGGCAATGGCCAGTGGTGGGTCTTTGCGATCTCTATGGCTATCACGTGCGGATGCGGCGTTGCGACCTCGATTGGCACATCGGGCAGCGCCACCGGGCGGCTCACATTGCAGCAGACCTTTTTGTTGACCACGGGTGTATGGCTAATTCTGCCGATATTTGCAGCCATCCCCTTTATAATCGGGGCCACTAACGCCCGCGTGGTGGATGCTTTTTTTGAGGCCATGTCGGGGCTGACGACCACCGGCGCTACGGTGTTCACCGGTCTCGACGAGCTGCCGCGTGGCCTTTTGTTTTGGCGCGCCATGATGCAATGGTTCGGCGGCATCGGCATTGTTGTTGTAGCCATGGTTTTTCTGCCGGTTTTGCGGGTCGGCGGGATGCAGATTTTCCGATCTGAAGGGTTCGATACATTTGGCAAGGTCCTGCCGCGCGCCGCCGAAATTGCGCGCCGTATTTCTGTAATTTACGTGGGCCTGACGATTACTTGCATGATTGCCTACAGGATAATGGGGCTCGGGTTTTATGATGCGCTCTACCACGCGCTGACCACCATCTCGACCGGTGGGTTTTCCAGTCACGACGCCAGCTTTGGCGCCTTTAAAGGCGGTGCAGAATATGTGGCCTGCGCGTTTATGGTTGCCTCGGCTTTGCCGTTTGTGCGGTTCGTGCAGCTGTTGGATGGTTCTGCGAAACCAATGTTGGTGGACGCCCAGATACGCGGCTTTTTTGCAGCATTCGCCGGTGTTGTGGTGGTGATTGGGGCCTATTTGGTCTTGCTTAGCGGACGTGATCTGGAAATTTCGCTTCGTGAGGCGCTTTTCAATGTGGCCTCAATAATGACAGGTACAGGATATGCCAGCACAGATTATCAACTTTGGGGCCCGCTACCCGTTGCCGTGTTTTTCCTGATCGGCCTTGTGGGTGGGTGCGCCGGGTCCACCAGCTGCTCGGTCAAGATATTTCGCTATCAGATCCTTTTCACCTCAATCGCCACGCAAATCCGCCGTTTGCACAGCCCCAACGGGGTGTTTAAGGCGCGTTTCAGCGGACGCCCCGTGTCTGATGAGGTAATCGCCTCGGTCATCGCGTTTTTCACGCTCTTCTTTGTGACCTTGGCAGTTCTGGCGGTGGCATTGGGCATGACCGGGCTCGATATGGTGACCGCCGTGTCGGGTGCGGCCTCTGCACTCGCTAACATCGGTCCGGGGCTTGGCCCGATCATCGGGCCGGCAGGTACTTTTGCTGAGATCAACGACACCGCAAAATGGCTATTGGCTTTTGGCATGCTGATCGGCCGGTTGGAGTTAATGGCCGTCTTCGTTCTTTTCACGGCAAACTTCTGGCGTCCGTGACTTGCACCTGCCTGTCGGAGCGGGCAGGGATGTGCAAAGACACTACGGAGGCAAGCCCATGAAACGCCCTCTCGGCGCTCAAATCTCACATATGCTGAAAGATCGTGGAGTTGACGTGATCTTTGGCATTCCCGGCGTTCATAACGTAGAGATGTATCGCGGGATTGAAGAGGCGGGCATCACCCACGTACTGGCCCGTCACGAGCAAGGCGCTGGCTTTATGGCGGATGGGTACGCCCGTGCCACTGGTCGTCCGGGCGTGGCCTATGTGATCACCGGGCCTGGCGTGTGTAACATTATGACGCCCATGGGGCAGGCGTATTCCGACAGCGTGCCGATCCTGGTCATTTCGTCCTGCCTGGATGAAACGTCAGCCCGCAAAGGTTAGCTGCACCAGATGAAAGATCAAGAAGGCGCCGCGCGCACAGTCTGCGACTGGTCCGAAGAGGCGCGAACGGCTGACGCTGCTTATCAATTGATCGACCGTGCATTTGCAGAATTTGAATCTGCGCGCCCTAGGTCCAAGCATATTCAGGTTCCCATCGCGCTGGGTTCTTCGTTTGCGGATCCTGCGCCGGATCGGGCTGATCTGCCTGAACCCGCGGCACCCATGGCTGCGTCTCTGGAAGCGGCTGCTTCAGCATTGTCCGATGCGAAAAGACCTTTGGTGATTTTCGGCGGCGGGGCGCGTGGCGCGCGTGACGCGGCGCGTGAGTTGCTTGCGCGCACGGGTGCGGCCAGCTTTGTCAGTTATGCCGGTCGCGGGGTTGTTGACCCGGACGCGCCGCTACACTTTGGCAGCTATCTTGCCCGCGCGGGCAGCGATGAGGTCATTCGCAGCGCTGATGTGGTCGTGGTTGTTGGTTCAGAACTGTCTGAAACAGACCTCTGGCGTGAAAAACTAGCGATTTCCGGTATGTTGATTTCCATCGACCTGGATCCACTTGTGCTCGCGGCTCAAGCCCCGGCAGTGGCTGTTCAGGCTGATGCAAGTGTGGCGCTTGCAGCCTTGGCATCAGCAGTGGAGCCGCAAAAAAGCAATTGGGACCCAGCCAAAGTGGCCCAGACCAAAGCGGCCTGGTACGCTGAGGTTAATGCGGAACGCCCTGGTATTGTCCCGGTGGTCGATGCCTTGCGGCCGGCAGTGTCAGATAGCACGATGATCTTTTCCGACATGACCCAGTTTGCCTATGCCGGAAAAGAGGTCTGGGACATGTCGGCACCGGGCCTGTGGCACCACCCCACGGGCTTTGGCACGCTTGGATATGCGCTACCCGCCGCGATTGGAGGCAAAATCGGCGCCGGCGACCAGCCTGTTGTGGCCATCGCTGGGGACTATGGTTTCCAGTACACTCTGCAAGAACTTGGCGTCGCCGTCGAACTGGGTCTTTGCCTGCCCATCATCCTTTGGGACAACGGCAAGCTGAAAGAGATTGAAGATTGCATGGTGAATTCCCAAATCGCACCCAACGCCGTGGTCGCCCAAAACCCGGACTTCTGCAAATTGGCAGAGGCTTATGGTGCGGCCAGCGCACGGCCCGGTACGTTGGCAGAAATGCAGGCTGCGGTCGGTGCGGCGTTGGATTGTGACGGCCCGACGCTAATACACGTGACAGCCGGGATCGCCTGACCCTTTCGCCTAAACCGAAGCCCTGTTTCGCGCCTCAATCGGCCCCTTGCGCTCTTTCGTCTTTTGCGAAAAAGAACGGCGCAAGGAGGGCCGCTCATGGACATCAATGACCGTATCGTCGGCGATTTTTTATCTAACGACGTACGTTTTATAACCACCGTTCCCTGTAAACAGTTGGCAGGGGTCATCGACAAGGTGGAGGAGCATCCCGATATCTTCCACATCCCATCCAACAAAGAGGATGAGGGTATGGGGCTGTGCGCGGGCGCCTGGATGGGCGGCACACGGCCAGCCATCATCATGCAGAACACGGCCATTGGGGTGACGATCAACACACTCGCAACCCTGATCCAGTACTACCGCATGCCGCTGCCGATGCTGATCAGCTATCGTGGCGAATTGGGGGAGCCTGTGGCCTGTCAAGTTGAAATGGCAGTTCACACTAAGGCCCTGTTAGCACAGCTTAATATCCCCACCTACCACTTTCACCATCAATCGGATGTGGAAGAGTTTGATGCGATCCTGAAATACACCTTCATGAGCAACAAACCCGTCGCAATCCTGACAGATGCCACTTTCTGGGGAGGCTACTGATATGATCCGGAGCGAAATCCTCGCGGAACTCAAAGACACCATCAGCGACGAATTTGTCGTCTGTAACATCGGCATTCCAAGCCAGGAACTGCATGCGCTTGATGATCAACCGACAAATTTCTACATGCTGGGAACGATGGGTTTGTCGTCCTCCATCGGTTTGGGCGTGGCTTTGGTGCAAAAGCAGAACGTGATTGCCATTGATGGTGATGGTTCGGTTTTGACGAACCTGGGAACCCTGCCCACAATTGCCAACAACGCAGCTGGCAACTTTACCCTGCTGATCATCGACAACGGCTCTTACGGGTCGACCGGGGATCAACCAACCTATGCCGGGCAGAAAACGTCCCTTGCCGCTGTGGCCCGTGCATGTGGCTGCGACAATGTGGTTGAGGTTCCAGCGGAAGAAACCAAGGATGCCGTCAAGGCAGCTCTCGCCAGCGATGAAATGACAATCATCGTGTCAAAATGCGAAAGCGGAAACCGCAAAGAGCCAGTGATCACCATGGATCCGGTTGTGATCCGCGACCGCTTTATGCGGACCTTGGCAAAACGCAACGGCGTCGCGCCGAAAGAGGGCGCAAAAGCCGCGCTGTAAGTCTGACCCAGCGGAGCGGCTGCGCCGCAAGACGATCAGTCGCTTCGCTCCGGTTAAGGGGCGCCAAGGTCTAAGGGCACATGGCGCCGCCACCACACCGCATGAAGTTGTGTGTTCCGGCCTTTATTCCTTTGTTCAAAAATATCCCCGCCGGAGGCGCACGCTGCCTCCGACGATCCCGTGTCAATCAAACGTACATGTCAGCCTTCCAAGGGCAGCCAGGACTTCGGTTTGCGCGTAGTGGTGGGTGGAATGCCCGACGCCGGGAACTTTGACGTAGGTTGCATGCGGAACCTGTTTAATCAGCTGCTCCGCGTGGATTTCCGGGGGGATAGACACGTCCTGCGCCCCGGTGATCATCTCAATTGGCAGTTTCAACGCCGGATATTTTTTTGATTGTTCCTTGATGTGCGGCAAAAGAGTTGTGACTTGACGCCCGTTTGCAGTCAATTGGCTGCGACGCACAGACAAACCAATGCCGATATGATCGACATAGCCCGGCGGCACAGGGTTGGGCGCAAAAATCGACGTCAGGGTGTCTTCAATCATCGATTGTGGTGTGAATGCGGACACAGACGCGTTGAAAACGGGTCCAGTCAACCTTCCAGCGGCCAGATCATACAGGTAACTCGGCGGGATTTCCCACGGGTTCGACACCGCATTCATCAACAAAAGCCCGGCAGCGGTTTGCGGATGGTTCAGTGCCCAGGCAAGTGCAACTGCGCCGCCTATCGAATAGCCACCGATGATGGCCCGCTTGATGCCGATTTGTCCGAGTGCAGCTGCGAGCAGTGCTGCTTGTTCCGTCGGACTTTCACCTCGATTATGGATCGTGCCGGTATAGCCATGGCCTGGCCTGTCAAAGAGCACCACCGTATTGGTCGCAGCCATCTGCCCGGCGAGCGACAGGGTGAAATCGCGCATGTTGCCACCGGCGCCATGTATCATGACAAACGGGGGACCGCTGCCAAGCGTGAGGACATGGACCGGCACGCCGTTCACGTCGAGTATTCGGCCCAAAGGTGGATAGTCCGCCTCCGCCTGGGCGTCATTGCGGGCAGCGCGCCAGCTTGTCCATCCGGTGGCAAATGCTGTTGCCAACCCCAGACCTATAAATCCGCGCCGGATCACTTGGCACCGATTGCCGCCAAATCAAAAGGCGTGGACTGGTAAATCTCGTTGATCCAATTGCCATAAAGCAGATGGCCGTGGCTGCGCCATCGGTCCTCTGGCGGTTGGGATGGATCGTCATCTGGGTAGTAATTTATCGGCACGTTGATGGGCGTGTTATTGGCCACGTCACGGTCGTATTCCTCTTTCAAAGTGCCACGGTCATATTCGAAGTGGTTAAACACGTAGATCGACCGATGGGCCGCATCACGGACCAGACACGGTCCTACGTCTGGGGAGGCGAGCAGCGTTTCCAGCCCTGCGCGATCAAGATCTTCCTGTCGATTTTCTGTCCAGCGGCTTACCGGGATCACCAGGTCATCTGAAAAGCCCCGTAGATACGGGGACCCAATATCGGTGCGTTTGTGGCGGAAACAGCCAAAAGCCTTGGCTGGCAGCATGTATTTGTCGATCCCGTGTAAATGATAGAGCATCGCCATCGCCCCCCAACACACCCCGAAAGTGGAATGCACGTTGGTTTGTGTCCAGGCGATAACCTCTTCCATTTCAGACCAATAGCTGACCTCCTCATAGGGCATGTGTTCAATAGGAGCGCCGGTGATGATCAACCCGTCAAACTTGCGGCCTTTCACCTCCTGAAATGTGGTGTAGAACGCCTCCATGTGGTCAGCGGAGGTGGTTTTCGACCGATGCTTCGTCATACGGATAAGTGTCAGATCGATCTGCAGCGGAGTAGCGCCGATGAGCCTGGCAAATTGGGTCTCTGTAGCAATTTTCTTGGGCATCAGGTTCAACAGACCGATTTGCAAAGGCCGGATATCCTGACGCGCTGCACGGTCTTCCCCCATGACCATCACACCCTCAGACGAAAGGGTTTCAAAAGCGGGCAGGGTTTCAGGGATCTTGATGGGCATGGTCAGGACAGTGCGTTGGCAATCAGATGCGTAAAATCGTCTGCCGATTGCATTGTTTCAAGGTCCCTCACGGAAATTGTGATGCCCCAGCGATTGGCGATTGCCCGGTAGCGCGGCAAACGGTGATCCAACAGGCGTTGGTAGCCCCATAGAATAAAGGCGTCGGGGTCCACGTCATCTGTTTCAGCGGTGTATTCCGCCCACAGATTTTTCAGAAAAGTTTCCTGATAATACATGGGCTTGGGCGCATTTGAGAACCGCGCGATCAAAGCTTCCACGTGGGCTTCTGTTCCTTCGATCCAGACCGGCAGTAGGTGCGGGGTTAAAGCTTCCATCACTGGATCTGATACGGCGTCTGGGTCGATCACCTCGACCATCGAACCAGAAGTGTCGCAGATAAAATGGTCGTAGCCATAAAGCTGTTGTGCGCGGTGGATGAAGTGGGGTGTGTCAACCATCGCGGACACTTCGGCCCTGCGATGCTGGCGTTGACGACACAAGTAGTCCTCAAACGAGATTCCGCCTTTTGTGGGATCGCCGGGCTTGCCCAGGTAAGCAGACAATGGTTCGAGATTGTCGAAGGTAATGTTGGACCCGATGTAGATCGAATCTGAGCGTAACAGTTTGGCAAGGTACGTATTTTTCATCGCCTCAGCCTTGAAGTTGTCGACGATATGTTCGCCCATGTAGCGTGTACCGATGCGATAATCGACGGAGTAATGGAACCACCCGGCCTCGCGCAGAATGTTGGAGACCCAGGTCTTTCCCAAGCCTGACATACCAAACAGCATCACCCTCTTTTGGGCGGCACGCGTCCATTCATCAGCAGATTTGTAGAGCATTGCAGGCCTGATCCTGAAAGTTTCAGCGGTGTTAGCGGATGCAATGGGGTGGGGCAATGGGGCAGGGTAGCCCTTCGTATTGCCTATTGCCGGGCGTCGGTCACGTGATCTGGCGCGCGCGGATCAATAGGTACGCCGCAAAGGCCGTTGCAACGCCAGGTACAAAACACAAAGGGACCACCACCCACCCGTGCCGGATCCCAAGCGCGCTGCGTTCATAGAGCACCCAAACCAACAAAATGACGGCACAAAAGATGACATCCACGGAATATCCGGTTGAAAACGGATTCACAAAGCCTGCGGCGAAAGCACCGACGATATCCATCGTTTCAAAGAATGCCGGTGCAACATAGACACAGAAGAACAACGCGAACGCTCCGCCGATCAAAGCTACACTTAGTAAAAACAGCTTCTTAGACATGACGGTCCCCCCTTTCTTGTAAACGGTTTTCGGTCATATCTGCAGTGTTTTCAGCCATTGCTGAATTGTAGCGCGTTTGAGCCTGCTTGGGTGATCGACTTTTCTATCGCAGCATGTTTGGCGAACGATCACAAACCATCAGCGTCCCGCAAAAACACCACCAGCAAGCAGCCTTTTTCTGAAACGGAAAAATGCTCGGTGCCTGATTTCAGGCACACGAGGTCGCCCGTTTTGTAGGTGAATCCGTCGTGGTCGCTTAACTCACCTTCGATCACAAAAAATTCTTCGTCACCGCGATGTTCATGTGGGATTGTGCGTTGGCCCGGCGCCATGCGGTATACATGAAAACCGTAGCCGGTCTTGCCGCCATTGACCTGCAGAACTTCGCCATCCATTTCGCCGTCATCGGTCAGAAACGGAATAAACGTGCCCGATTTCACATTGGTAACTTTTCTGTTTTCTTCGGAAATCGCTTTCATGTCGTCCCCCTTGGTTATGGTGATCGGCGCAACAATAGCTGGTTGCAACGGAATTGTCTTGCCAGAGCCGTTAGCTTTGCTGAGTTGCCAGCTCCCACACATTGGCGCAAAGGTTGGTGACGCTGGTCATGCGGTTCCCGTGTGGCTTCGCTGTTGGCGCCGTCAACGGGGGTGTTCCCCTCAACCTTACTGATCGAAGTTCCGAATTTAAGCCGAGCATGCTGCCGCCTGCGCGCTTTTAGGCTGGCCGACTTTCTGCCCGGATATTCAACCAGTTGGCGGCAAAGACAATAGCGGCGCCAATGAAAATTGCAGGCACCAGCGGCTCTCCATAAAGAACATAAGCGACCACGGCGATGAGCGGTAGGCGCAGAAATTCCAGGGGTGCCACGATTGTGGCCGGGGCAAGTTTCAGTGCGGTGGTGATGCAGTAGTGGGCCAACAATCCGCACACGCCCACAACCGTTAGCCAGCCGATTGTATCGCTTTGGGGCGGCGTGATCTGCATGTCAAAGCCTGCGCAGATGATGCCAAAGATCCCTTGGATTACCGTCAACCAGAAGAGGATGCAGGTTGTCGTTTCTGTCTGGCCCAGCTTTTTGGTGGATATGGTGGTCAGCGCAAAACAGATTGCGCAGGCTGCCGCGGCAAAGGTTGCAAAGCCGAGCGGCGCCGATTCCGGCCGCGCCACAATCAGAATGCCTAAAAAACCCAGTCCAAAGGCCAAAATGCGGGTCCGCGTCAGCGCCTCCCCCAACAGGAAAGGGGCCAGAACTGCAACCCAGAGCGGGTTGGTGAATTCAAAGGCAAATAGCTGGGAAAGCGGAATGAAAACAAGGGCATAAAACCAAAGATTTTGCCCGACGAAATGCGCCAGGTTACGCAAAGTGTGCAGGCCCAACCGCGCCAGGCGGATGCTGCCGAGCGTGCCATTGAAAGATCCGAGCGCGATCACAATCACCACGCCTATAAACGACCGGTACATCATGATTTCAAACGTATCGTGCGTGGCAAAAAGTGCGCGACCAGCCACAGCCATCAAGGTGAAGCTGGCCATCGCGCCCACCATGAAACCGGCGGCCTTGAGCGGTTGTGATTGAGGCTCAGTCATCCAGAACGCAGCAACCGGTGATCAAGATCGGACTTTGGTTTTGCTGGGTCAGCAGGTGCGCAGCGTGCGTGTTGGCGTTACAGGAAGCTGGGAATACGATCAGGATCGCCGTGTCCCGCGCACCGATCAGCGTATAAGCCACCGTTTCCTGTTCATTCAGGGCCTTTGTTGCCAACCTAACGTCATAAGTTTTTTCTTCGTTGGCCAGCGTCAGCGTAGCGGCTTCCCCTTCGATCGCCACGGACCATGGTGGGCCAGTCCCGGAACAGCTTAAGGCTGCGCCGGTTGACGGTACAAGACAGCAAAAAAGGACAGGCAATGTTCGCATAAAACCGGCATACGGTGCCAGCCTTCTGGCTGCAATCTCAATAAAGTAGATCGTGGTTTTCGGCGCCAGCGACCCACCAAACGACGAGCCGCACTGCGTTGAACCAGATGGCCAGTGTTTCACGAAGGATCATGCGGGTCCATCCAAGCACTGAACGATGTCCGCCGGGGGCGTGAACCAAGGTGACCTTTTGTGCGCCAAAGACCTTCATGCTGGCCCATGCACGCGGCAAATGAAACGTCTGGGTCACAAGAATTATCCGCCTGGCGTCTTTCGTATAGGGTTTCGAAAAGAGCGCGTTTTGAAGCGTTGATTGAGATAAGTTCTCGGTAGTGATGACATTTTCTGGCACCCCGGCTGCGATGGCACGGGCAGCCATCGATTGCCCGGCAGAAACAACGGCGGTCCGCCCGCCAGTGAAATGCAAACGGGGTGCCGCGCCTTCTCGCCACAAATCTATTGCCCGGTCGACGCGGGTTTTGCTTGAGACGTGAAGCCGTCCGTCCGGGTCCATACCTCCGCCAAGAATTACAATAAGGTCTGCTTTTGATGGTGTCGGTTCGAGCACTGGCCAAAGCATCGTAAAGCCAACGACACCGGTAATTGTGGCGACCCAAATCCAACCAATCAGCACCAAGCCGCGCTTTAGCATGACCCTTTATACCCTTTACTGGACCCGGCCCTCCGGATACGCCATAAGCAGGCCAACGGCAAACGCCCGGGTGACGGAGGCAAGTCATGGCCAACAGCGCAGCAGAAACGGTTATCGGCGGAGTGGTCTTGGCCGCCGCAATGGGTTTCCTGGCCTACGCGGCCAATACGGCTGGTGTATCTGCCCCGCCCGACAGCTATCAGGTCACCGCCAGCTTTCGATCGGCAGAAGGCATCGGCCTTGGCACCGACGTGCGTCTGGCGGGCGTCAAGATCGGCTCTGTTTCCGGGCTCGACCTGAACAAAGAGACGTTCCGCGCTGTCACAACCTTGAGCGTGAACAACACCATTGAGTTGCCAGATGACAGCCAGGTTGTGATCGCCTCTGAGGGGCTGCTGGGCGGCAACTTCGTGGAAATTGTGCCCGGCGGGTCAGAGTTCAACGTCGAAGACGGCGATGAATTGCTGGATACCCAAGGCTCCGTCAGCCTGATCTCTCTGCTTTTGAAATTCGTGAGCGGCGACAATCAATGATCCGTTGGCTAGCCGCCTTTTTGGTTTTGGCGGGGTCCGCCGGGGCGCAAAGCAATGTGGCCACAAGTGCCGGGGCTGCAGTACAATTGCGCGCGCTCGATACAATCACGGGCATTGTTCAAGACATTGAAATGGTGGTGGGCGACACCGCTGTTTATGAACGGCTGATGATTTCGGTTACCGAATGCCGCTACCCCCAAGGCAACATAGACGGCGACGCGTTTGCCTTTATAACCATCCGCGATGTGCGAGAAACGGATCCGCGCTTTGAAGGTTGGATGATTGCGTCGAGCCCGGCTTTAAGCGCGCTGGAACACCCACGGTATGACGTGTGGCTGCTGCGCTGCAAAACGCTGCAAGGGTAGCAGCCACACACCGGCCTATTTCGTCTTCAACAATTTTCCCTGCAAAAACCCAAACCCAAATTCCTGCGTGGTTTTTTCTTTTGCGCCGGTTGGCCCAATGGATTCAAAGACCGCGCGCGCCTTCGCGTCCGGCATGGAAATTCCGCCCCGAACTTTGGTAACCGCCGGCAGCATGTAAAGCTTCGCACTTAGATCATAGCCCATGGGGCATTCAACGCCGTAGGAGCTAATTACCAGGAACTCCACCGACCAGAGCAGCTGCTTTTTGTTGGTTTTCGGGTCTGTGAACTCTTCTTTCATGACCTGCCACTTGGTTTCCAGTTGCAGCCAATGCTCACTTGCCATTGTGGGTACAATGACCTTCAGTTTCTTTTGGAATTTCTTCCTTTGCAGCACCTTTAGGTTGTTAATATTCGATTGTATCTCTTTGTTTTTTGGGAAAATTCCGGTGTTCACGACCCGTTGCAATTGTTTGCCGGGTAATTTCACAAAGGGGCGATGTTGCTTGGCAAGAGTAGACGTGTAGAAGTATTTAATATTAACCATATTAGCTATAACTCGTTGGCTCTAGGTAAACTCAATGCGCATAGGTTCGTGCAACCGGGGCAATTTTGCAAATATTTTTTTGGCCTGAGGAACGCCGGTTACGCGTTGTGCAAGCAGCGTCAGCCGAAGTTCGCTGTCAATGTGAGCGCTGATGCAAGCCGTTTTCGATATTCTGACCGGGGGATTTCGATACCGCCGAGGCTTGCCAGGTGGTCCGTTAAAAATTGTGTATCGAACAGCTGGAAACCACGAGCTTTAAGCCGGTCAACGAGGTGTGACAAAGCTATTTTTGATCCGTCGCGCGCAGCGCTGAACATGCTTTCGCCAAAGAATGCGCCGCCAAGTTCCACGCCGTAGACGCCGCCGATCAATTGATTGGCGTTGGAGTACACCTCCAGGCTATGGGCGCATCCCATTTGATGAAGCTGGGCATAGAGGTCAAAAATCCTTGCGTTGATCCAGGTTTCATCCCGGTCGGCACATGCTGTCACCGTGCCGGCGAAATCGCGGTTCACGGCAATAGTATAGTCGGCGCGACGTAGGCGCTTCGCCAGCGACCGGGACACGTGGAATCCATCCAGCGGGATAATCCCGCGATGGCGAGGGTCTACCCAGTAGATCTCATCTGCGTCGGCACTATCAGCCATGGGAAAGACACCGGCCGCATAAGCCTGCAACAGCAGATGCGGGGTTATTTCCGGCGCTGGTTCGTCCCTCACGCGGTGTTCCAGGTTTCCAACCAGTGTTCCAGCCAGTGGATGTCGTAGTCACCGGTTTGCACCGCATCTTCTTCCAGCAGGGCATGGAAAAGCGGAACGGTTGTGTCGATGCCGTCGACAACCAATTCGCCAAGCGCACGGCGCAAGCGCGCCAAAGCGGCAGGGCGGTCGGTGCCGACAACGATCAGCTTTGCGATCAAACTGTCGTAGTAGGGTGGGATCGAATATCCGGCATAAAGCGCGCTGTCCATCCGTACGCCAAGTCCACCCGGGGCATGGAAGGTGTGAACCGTACCGGGGCAGGGTGAGAACTGGGGCAGTTTTTCGGCATTGATGCGAACTTCAATCGCATGACCCTTGATCGACAGATTTTCCTGCTTGAACCACATCTCTTCGCCAGCGGCGACGCGGATTTGTTGCTTGACCAGATCGACGCCAAAGATCGCTTCGGTGACGGGGTGTTCGACCTGAAGCCGGGTATTCATTTCAATGAAATAGAACTCTCCGTCCTCATAGAGGAACTCAATTGTGCCAGCACCGGCATAGTTAATACCGGCCACGGCGTCGGCGCAGACCTTGCCGATTTTGGCGCGTGTTTCCGCGTCAATTGCCGGGCCCGGTGCCTCTTCAAACACCTTTTGGTGGCGCCGTTGCAGCGAACAATCCCGTTCGCCTAGGTGGACGGCTTTGCCTTTGCCATCGCCAAAGACCTGAATTTCGATGTGGCGCGGCTTGCCTAGGTATTTTTCGATGTAGACTTCATCGTTGCCAAAGGCGGCTTTCGCTTCTGCCCGTGCAGTTGAAAACGCCTCTTCCAAATCGTCGCGGGTTGGCGCCAGTTTCATACCACGCCCACCGCCGCCTGCGGTGGCTTTCACAATGACCGGGTAGCCCATGTCGTCGGACACTTTAAAGGCGTCTTCCAGTGTCGGTACGCCGCCGTCAGAGCCCGGAACGCAAGGTACGCCCAGCTTTTTCATGGTGTCTTTGGCGGTGATCTTGTCGCCCATGATGCGGATGTGTTCCGCTCGCGGGCCGATGAAAGAAATCCCGTGATCTTCCAGAACCTGCACAAATTGCGCGTTCTCCGACAAAAAGCCGTAGCCTGGATGCACGGCTTCCGCACCAGTGATTTCGCAAGCCGAGATGATGGCAGGAACGTTGAGGTAGCTTTTGATCCCCGGTGGCGGGCCGATACAGACAGATTCGTCGGCCATGCGTACGTGCATCGCATCGGCATCAGCCGTGGAATGCACAGCAACGGTTGAAATGCCCAACTCACGGCAGGCGCGGATGACGCGCAGGGCGATCTCACCCCGGTTGGCAATTAGAACTTTCGAAAACACTGTCGCGCGCCCCTAGTCCAGGATCACCAAAGGTGTGCCAAATTCCACGGCAGCGCCGTCGTCGACCAGAATGCGTTTGACTGTGCCCGCACGCGGGGCAGGGATCTGGTTCATGGTTTTCATCGCTTCTACGATCAGCAAAGTCTGACCTTCTGCGACTTTTTCCCCGATCGAGATAAACGGCTGCGCGCCGGGTTCGGGTTGCATGTAGATAGTACCCACCATGGGGGACGGGATGGCGCCGGGATCGTCAGCCGGGTCAGCAGACGGTGCCGCAGCCACAGTTGCATCTGCGGCTGGCGCTGCCGCCGCCTGTGCAACTGGCACCACAGGGGCTGGGGCAGGTGCTGAAACAGGCATTGCCGGGGCCGCAAAAGTCCGCGTAACCCGCACGTTCAGCGACGTGTTATCTTCATAGTCCCGTTTGACTTGCACTTCTGCCAAGTCTTTGGCGCTGACAAGCTCCGCCAAGGCCTCAATGAATGCGACGTCGGCGTCCTGGTGTTTTTTCGACATTGATTTTCCAGTTGTTGTTGCCCGGTGTCGGGTGATGCCCGATCCTTGTCTATATATGTCGAATTTTCAGGGGGTGAAAGATATCTCTCGCCCATAGGTCGGTCACGACCGGCGCCAAACATGACGGCTTAATAGAGTCCGCCAGACGAAAGCGATCCGAAGGTTGCCTTTTTGGGAACTTTGACTGTCTCACCGGTTGAGGTGGTTACAACTTCTTCGTCCCCTTCACCCTGGGCAAAGAGCGACAGATCCTCACCCATCGCAAAGCCACCGTCGATGATGGAGTAGACGCCAAAGGATGGCTCCTCGCCCGCGCGGAACAGTTCTGCGACCACGTTAGGCCCTGTTGCGTTCGCTGGCAGACGTGCGCCGGTGTAGCGGTCGAATTTGATAAAGTATGAGTTGGGTGGAATTTCAAAATCCGGTGCGCCGTAAAGCTCAATTGCTTTTTTCATGAACGCGTTGAAAACCGGGCCGCACATCCCGCCGCCAGACGCGCCGCGCCCAAGCGACCGGGGGCGGTCGTATCCCATATAACACCCGGCGACGATGTTACGGGTAAAGCCCACAAACCAGACGTCTTTGGCGTCGTTGGTGGTACCTGTTTTACCAGCCACTGGCACGCCCAACCGTACCGTTCCGCTGGCGGTGCCGCGTTCCACCACGCCGCGCATCATCGACGTCAGCTGGTAGGCTGTGACCGCGTCCATGACCCGTTCGCGGTTGGAAATGATCAGTGGCGAGCGTCCTTCTGATAGGGATGCAAACTTGCAGCCTTCACAGTCGCGCTGGTCATGGCGATAGATGGTTTTGCCCCAGCGGTCCTGCACCCGGTCTACTAGGGTTGGTTCCACACGCTCCCCACCGTTTGCAAACATCGCGTAGGCGGCGACCATGCGGAAAAGTGTAGTTTCCTGGGCACCGAGCGAGTTTGCAAGGAACTCCCCCATGTCTGAATAGACGCCAAAGCGTTCGGCGTAGTCCGCGACCACGTTCATGCCCACGTCCTGCGCCAGCCGGATTGTCATCAGGTTCCGTGACCGCTCGATGCCTGTGCGCATCGGGGCAGGGCCATAAAACTTATTCGACGCGTTTTTCGGGCGCCACAGCCCTTGCGGGGTTTGCACCTCAATCGGCGCATCGACCACGATGGTGGACGGCGAATAGCCACTGTCGAGCGCTGCTGCATAGACAAATGGCTTGAAGCTGGACCCTGGTTGGCGCGTGGCCTGAGTTGCCCGGTTGAAGACTGAGTGTTGGTAAGAGAAACCGCCTTGCATGGCCAAGACACGACCTGTGTTGGTATCCATTGCCATGAACCCGCCTTGAATGCCGGGGATCTGGCGCAGAGACCAGCGTACAAAGCTGCCGTCGTCGTCTTTGGTCACCGCGCGGACAAGGATTGCATCGCCGACTTCCAACAGATCGCCGGGGCGTTTGGCCTTTCCACCGGCGCGGCCATTTTCCTTAAGCGGGCGCCAGATTTTCAGGTCCTGCATGGTTAGGAAATGACCGTCAGCGGTTTCCGCCTCACCTTCGATACCAATGCGCGCGGTCTTGTCACCGACCTCCAGCACAACGGCCGGTTTCCAACCGGCCACATCGCGCGAAATTTCGATCTTTTTGAGTGCGTCGCGCCAGGCCGCCTCGGAGGTGAGGTCTTCTGGCGCCAGTTTTGCGGTTTCCCCGCGCCAGATACCTAAACGGCGGTCATAGCGTTCAAGACCGCGACGCAGTGCTTCTGCCGCTTCGGTTTGCAGCACAGGGTCCATTGTTGCCTTGATCGTCAGGCCACCGCCGAAGAATTCCTCTTCTCCGAAGTTTCCTGACAATTGGCGCCTGATCTCGTCGGTAAAATAGTCGCGCGGCGGACGTTCGGACCGGGACGATTGGAAGTCGCCGGACTGCACGGTTTCCAAGCCCCCTGCCTTAGCTGACACATAGGTGGGGCGATCAATGTAGCCGTTTTCAAACATCTCTTTGAGCACAAAGTCCCGCCGATTGATCGCGCGTTCAACCTGCCTGACAGGGTGATAATCGCTAGGCGCTTTGGGCAATGCTGCCAGATACGCCGCCTCCGCCACGGTTACCTCTTCGAGGTTTTTGCCAAAATATGTGTCTGCTGCTGCCGTCACACCGTAAGAGTTTTGGCCCAGGAAAATCTCATTTAGGTAAAGTTCCAGGATCTGATCTTTGGTGAGCGTGGTTTCCAGGCGAGAGGCGAGGATGATTTCCTTGATCTTACGTTCAAAGGATCGGGAACTGTCCAAAAGGAAGTTCTTCATCACCTGCTGGGTGATGGTCGAGGCGCCGCGCAGCCGTGCACCTTGCGCGGCATCTAGGATCGCTTTTGCGATGCCCAGCGGATCGTAGCCCGCGTGATTGTAAAAGTTCTTGTCTTCTGCCGACACAAACGCCTGTTTGATTATGTCGGGGATTTCGTCTGCCGGGGTGAACATGCGCCGTTCGCGGGCAAATTCGTCCATGACCCGGCCTTCGATGGAATAAACCCTGCTAATAGTGGCAGGCTCATAAGAGGCGAGAGCCGCATGGTCTGGCAAATCCCGACCGTACATCCAGAATACCGCCCCGAGTGCAATGACAACCATCACCGCCCCGATCGTAAGCCAGCTGAAAATCCAGCCGAAGATGTTCAGAATGAAACGTAACATTGCGCGTTTGTCCTAGGACTTTATCCTATCATATCGGGTCGCCGGGGCTGGGTCAAAAGGGGCTGCGATCACAAATTACACAAAAACCAGCGAAAAAGCGCCGGGCTGAGCGGGTCTTAGGGCTGCGGCGGCAGTTCAGATAGGCAAAGGAACGGGCTGCAATCAGAGGGATGGCGCATATCCGTCAGCGATGCGGCGCAAGGAAAACCCTTTGGCACCGCATTCACTCGAGCATGGCCGCGTTTACCAGCCTTTGAAGCTGGACCAACGCTTACCCAGCGGACTTGTCGCGTTCTTCGGCTACAATCTGGCTCATTGCATCTTTGGGCACGTAGCCGCGCACCATGGACCCGCCGATTACAAAAGCCGGTGTTCCGGTGACGCGCAATTGCTGCGCCAGCAGCCGAACGGAGTCGATGTGGTCTGCAACCGCGTCGCTTTCCATTTCCGGCAGAACCGCGTCCAAATCAATTTCCGCACGTTTTGCTATCAATGGCAAAGTTGCGTCAGTCACCGGCCCTTCAAAGGTCATAAGGACATCGTGAAGGCGGCCGTAAGCGTCATCGCCCAGCACCTTCAAAGTCGCCAGCGCAAATTTGGCAGACGCGTCAGATGCTTCGCCAAGAATTGGGAATTCTTTGACCACCCAGCGAATGTTGCCATCTTCGGCCAGCAGCGCCTGTACGTCGCTGTGGGCACGGCGGCAATATCCACAGCGGTAGTCCAGAAACTCAACAATTGTGATATCGCCGTCTGGATTTCCACCCACCCAAGACACTCCGTCGTTGTAGACCGTCTCCGCCAGTGACGCCAAAAGTTCGGTGTCGGCACGGGCATCCGCCTCTGCTTCGCGGCCGCGCAAGATGTCCATGGCTTCGATCAGCACCTCTGGGTTTTCCAGTAGATAGGCGCGCACTTCGGCGCGAAACGCTTCACGTTCTGCGGCCGTCATGTCCTGCGCTGTGGCTGGGGCGGCAAGAGCCGCGATCAGGGCGGCTGTTTTTAAAATCTTCATCGTTTTCACCTTTTCTTGCGCGACAGCAGCTTGTTTGCCACCGCCAGAATATCATCCGCCTTCAACCACCCGGTCGTGCCGCGCGGCAACAGCCTTTGGGCCCGTTCAGCGTGGATCTTGGCCTGTTTGAAATTGCCCTGCAAGGCATAGCGTTCTGCTGTCACTACGGATGCCTGACCGGGTTGGCCTGTTTTGGCATAAGCTACAGCTAAGGACCGCAACATGCGGGGGTCGCGCGGATCGCGCGCATACGCCTTACGAAGAACCGACAGGGCTTCTTTCACGGATCCACCGGACCCTTTGGCGAGCATGGCTTGACCCAGACCAGCCAATATCAGCGGTTCTTTAGGTGCAAGCCTCGCGGCCCGCCGGTAACTGTTCAAAGCCCCGCGCGCGTCCCCGGATTCGAGTAATATCTGCCCGCGTAATTCGTGGTAGTAGGCGTCATTGGGGCGCATCGACACAAGCCGATCGATGTATTTGCGCGCCTGCTTTGGCTTTGGCAATCGGTGGTAGGCCACCGCCCGCGTAAGCGTGGCGATCTCGCCGTTGTCGGACCGTTTGAGTTGCCGCAAAACCCTTGAAGGGTTGCCGAGAAAACCGACAAACTTCGCATCCATGCGGGCGTACCAATAGTCGGTAGTGGTGTCCTTGCGGTCGCCACCTTTGTAGCGCGCGGCCTCTGCCTGCATGCGGATTATTCGATTGTTGGTCAGCGGGTGGGTCCGGACGTAAGGGCTTTGTCGCCCGACGCTTAGTACTTCCTGGCCGCGAAATACTTTGAGCACATCCAGCATCGCTTTCGGGCTGATACCCGCCGCATTCAAATAGCGCACGGCGGCTGCGTCAGCCGCACTTTCCTGAGCCCGCGAAAACGAAAACAACGTCCGCAGCACGCTCTCTTGCAATCCTGCTGCCACGCCAGGGCCGCCGCCCGCTGCCGCTGCTGCAAGGCCAACTAGCAGACCAAGACCGGCGGCAGATCGGGCAGAGGCGACCTGCGCGGCCCGCTGCGCCTGATGGCCTTGCGTAATGTGCGCCAATTCGTGAGCCAGCACGGCCTGCAACATCTCTTTCGTTTGCATACGGGCAATCAGACCGGTGTTAACAAAGATGTTCGAACCACCCGCAACAAATGCATTCATTCGTCGGTCGTTTATGATGAAAATCTCCACCCGACGCCCGCCAACCCCAGCAGCCCGCATGATCGGGCGCATTACCAGCTTCATCGTACGCTCAATCTCCGCATCCCGGATCAATCCCTGCGCTGCTGCAGGCGCGGCAGCTAGGGCCGCAGCAAAGAGAAAAATCAAAGAGATAAGAAGGCGCATAAGGCAGGCTCTCTTGACGGGTTAGAGCGAGCCTGAAACATGGTCAGCACGCTTGATCAGACACTAACGGAGCAGGGATGAAGACTTCAAGGCGCAGCGCAGTTGATCCCTTCATTGTGATGGACGTGATGGAGGCCGCCCGGCAGGCAGAGGCGTCAGGCTGCCACATCATTCACATGGAAGTGGGCCAGCCAAGCACCCCGGCACCGGCCACCGCCCAAGCGCGGCTGGCGGCTGAAATGGCATCTGATCCGCTGGGCTATACCGTAGCGCTTGGACGCGCCGACCTGCGCGCCGGTATCGCGGCGCTCTACCAGCGCTGGTACGGTGTGGACCTTTCGCCGGACCGTGTGGTTGTGACAGCCGGGTCGTCTGCGGCCTTTACGCTGGCCTTCACCGCAGCCTTTGATGCGGGCGCTCGAGTGGGCATCGGCGATCCGGGGTATCCCAGCTATCGCAACATATTGAAGGCTCTCTCGATCGAGCCGGTCAGCATTCCAACGACCCGCGAAAACCGGTTTCAACCCACACCTCAAGATATTGAAAACGCAGCGGATATCGACGGCGTTCTGGTGGCCAGCCCGGCCAATCCGTCCGGCACGATGCTAGGGCATGGCCCGCTCAAATCGTTGATGGAGGCTGCCCACGCGCGGGGGCTGACTTTTATCTCTGACGAGATTTACCATGGGCTCCACTATGAGGATCGCGCGGTGTCTGCGCTTGAAATCAGCGACGACGTGATCGTGATCAACAGCTTTTCCAAATACTTCTCCATGACCGGTTGGCGTATTGGCTGGATGGTGGTGCCTGCTGATATGGTGCGGACAGTTGAACGGCTGGCACAGAACCTGTTCATTTGCGCGCCCCATGTGGCGCAGGTGGCAGCATTGGGTGCCCTAGAGGCGGAGCAGGAAATGGAGGCGAATCGCGCAACTTACGCGGAAAATCGCCGCTTGCTGCTCGACGCGCTGCCGCAAATAGGGTTCGGCAAGATCGCGCCGCCTGACGGGGCGTTCTATATCTATGCAGACGTCAGCGCATTCACAGAAAATGCCACCGAATTTTGCGCAGAGGTTTTGGACAAAGCAGGGGTTGCTATCACGCCCGGCAATGATTTTGATCCCGTTCGCGGTCACCAATCCGTGCGGTTCTCTTACGCCCGGTCCACGGACGACATTCGCGAAGGCATCAAACGCCTCGCAGCGTTCATGGCAACCAAGTCGGCCTAAACGGACAACAGGTCGCTCCGACCTGTGCCCAGACAACCGTCCCGTATGCCTTTTCAAAAGACTTTGGTTTCCAAAAAAGGGGGCGAGACTTGTGTCGGCAGGGCCCCCTTTTTGTTCAAAAAAACCGGCCAGAAGCGCAGTTTGCCACCAAGCGATCCCGCCAGCAGTGACCCGCTTGCGAGATTAGTGCTTGGCTAGCCGCGCGACCACCAGCCGCGCCGTTTAGGCTTGGGCGGTTCTTCGGGTGCGGACTCAGGTTCTGGGGTTGCCGCAACCGGTTCCGGCTCTGGCGCTTTTTCTGCCACAGGTTCCGGTGTCGGCGTGGGTTCTTCCGCCACCGCCGGTTCCGGCGCAGCTTTTGGTGCTGCTGCAACCTCTTCCTCTGGCGCAGGTTCCGCCTTTTTCTTGCGACTGCGCTTAGGCTTGGGTTTTTCTTCAGCGGCTTCCTGCGCCGGGGCAGTTGCTTCAGCTTCGTCAGTTGCAGCGGCAGCCTTTGTTTTCGTACTGCGCCGACGGGTCTTTTTAGGCTTTTCTTCCGGTGCAGGCTCGGCTTCGGTGTCGGCTACTGGATCGGCGTCAGCCGACGCTTCAACGTCCGCCAAGACTTCGCCTTGATCTGTCGCTGGTTCCTCGGCTTCAACCGAAGTATCCGCGCCAGCCTCCGCCTCAACCGATTTCGTCCCGCGCCCACGGCCCCGCGATCGGCGTTTTGGCTTTTCTTCTTCTGCGGTATCTTCCGCGACCTCTGCTTCGGTTTCAGGCGATGCATCTGTCGGTTCTTCTGAACCCTTTGCGTTCTCGCCTTGCTGCTGCTGGTCGCCGCCGCCGCCGCCGCGCCGCCGCCGTCTGCGCCGCCGCTTTTTCTTCGGGCGATCTTCGTCCGTTTCCTCTGCCACGTCTGGCTTTTCTGCCACGTCCTCTTCTTCTTCCTCGACGGGTTCAACGCTATCGATAGTGACCGCTTGGCCATCTGACTTTGGCACCGGTCTGGACGAGGTCTTGAATTTTTCGACCTTGAAGTCCGGGCTGATCAGCATCGGATCCGCGTTGATACGGATGACCATTCCATAGCGCATTTCGATCATCGCGATATGTTCGCGTTTTTCGTTCAGCAAATAGTTGGCGATGCCCACCGGCGCAGTAACCACAACTTCGCGCGATTTCTTGCGTGTGCCTTCTTCTTCGAGCGTGCGCAAAATGGATAGGGCCTGACTGTCGTCGGACCGGATCAACCCGGTGCCGTGACAGGCAGGGCAGGGTTGGGTCGTGGCCTCAATCATTCCAGGGCGCAGGCGCTGGCGCGACATTTCCATCAGGCCAAAGGTTGAAATCCGGCCGACCTGAATGCGGGCGCGGTCGTTTTTCAGACGCTCTTTCATCCGCTTTTCAACCGACGAATTGTTGCGGCGCTCCTCCATGTCGATGAAGTCGATCACGATCAAACCAGCCAGGTCGCGCAACTTCAATTGGCGCGCTACTTCGTCGGCTGCTTCCAGGTTCGTGCGCAAGGCGGTCTCTTCGATGGAGCCTTCTTTTGTCGCCTTGCCAGAGTTTACGTCGATGGCCACCAGGGCCTCGGTAATCCCGATCACGATGTACCCGCCGGAACGCAGTTGCACGGTCGGGTTAAACATCGCATCCAGATAGCCTTCGACCTGATAGCGGGCATAAAGCGGCATGGCTTCGGTATAATGCTTCACGCGCGCCGCATGGCTCGGCATCAGCATTTTCATATATTCTTTGGCTTCGCGGTACCCGCCTTCGCCTTCGACGAAAACCTCGTCGATGTCGCGATTGTAGAGGTCGCGAATGGATCGTTTGATCAGGTTACCTTCTTCATAGATCTTTGCCGGCGCGATGGATTTCAGCGTCAGATCGCGGATCTGTTCCCACTGGCGCAGAAGGTATTCATAGTCGCGTTTGATTTCGGTCTTGGTGCGTTTGGCACCTGCCGTGCGGACAATCAGGCCCGCGCCTTCGGGCACTTCGATGCCGCCAGCAATTTCCTTGAGCTTCTTGCGGTCCGCGGCGTTTGTGATCTTGCGAGAAATGCCACCACCGCGCGCGGTATTTGGCATCAAAACGCAATAACGGCCAGCAAGGCTCAGGTAGGTGGTTAAGGCGGCGCCCTTGTTGCCGCGTTCTTCTTTGACGACCTGCACCAACAGGATTTGGCGCACTTTGATGACTTCTTGGATCTTGTAGCGGCGCGGGCGTGGTTTGCGTGGGCGCACCTCTGACCGAACGTCGTCTTCTTCTTGGGTTTCTACGCCGTCGTCTTCATCAGCCTCATCGTCGTCGGACCCTGCGGCGGCGTCTTCGGCCTTTACCGCCTCAGCATCGAGTGTTTCGGCACTGGCCAAAGCACCCGAGGCATCTACCTGCTCGGTAGCCGCCTTATCCAGGGTCGCTTCAGCTTGCAGTATATTTCCGTCGCCCATCTGGGTTACGGCGCTCTCATCGTCGTAGGCTGACTGGCTTTCATCGGCTGCCGCCTCGGAATCCTCTTCCATTGCGGCATCGTCCAACTGTTCCGCCACGGGGCTTTCCGCTTTTTGCGCAGCTTCGTAGTTTTCTTCGACTTCTTCTTCTTGAATTGAGAAGTTGACGTTCTGCGCATCTCCGGACGCGTGACCGGCATCGCTGTCAGCGGTTTGGACTTTACCAGCTTGCAGGTTCCCTGCTGCTTGCCCGTCAAGCGTGGCAATCTCCGCCGTTTTCTCGGTATCCTGATTTTCCTGTAGTTCGGCTGCTTCCGATAGCGCGGCGGAATGGTCCGCCGGTTTTTCCGAACCGGATCCATCTTCCGGCACATCCACAAGGCCGCTTTCCGCTTCCTCCAAGTCGATGATGTCCGATGAAATCACATCATCAGAAGTGCCACCACTTGCTGCCTTGGATTTAGAAGGCCGCCGCGTGCGCCGCGATCTGGGCTTTTCCGCCTCTGCTTCGCGGCGGGCTTCGTCTTCGGCCTGCTGGCGCGCATATTCCGCCTCTTCAGCGAGAAGCCGTTCACGGTCTGCGATCGGGATCTGGTAGTAGTCCGGGTGGATCTCCGAGAACGCGAGGAAGCCGTGGCGATTGCCGCCATAATCCACAAACGCAGCCTGGAGCGATGGCTCCACCCGCGTGACTTTTGCTAGGTAAATATTGCCAGCGAGCTGGCGCTTGTTTTCTGACTCAAAGTCGAACTCCTCGACCTTGTTTCCGTCAACCACCACAACGCGGGTTTCTTCCGCGTGGGTGGCATCGATAAGCATCTTCTTTGCCATTTTTGTATCCGTCCACGCCTGTCAAAGTGCCGGACGCCCGGGGGCGCTAGGGTTTGAAACAAGCGGGTAATTGGGGCGATAGTTGGCGCGCAAGTCTGAGGCGCTGACGGGGCGTCAGCGCAATAAAGAGATCCCAGAAGCTTAGCGGGCTTCATCGCGATTGCTCCGGCCCAAACGATGCAACGCATGCGTGTGGGCCAAGTTCTGGCGGAACTCCGGGGCAGATATGCGCCCGGGGCGCCGCAATTCGGGTTGTGGCCCAAGTGGGCCTGCCAGGGTTGGTGTCCGGGTGTTCGGGGCCGGTCCTCCGGCACGAACTGCCCGGGCCGCGCCCGGCGAAACTGTCTCAACAAGCGGGCGGTCGCCCGTCTGTCATAAATAATGCATATGAGTGAAGTTCGGGAATTTCAATCGCTTTTTAGCTGGGCTATGGTGCAGCCAACGCCCGGCAAAGAGGTGAGCAGCATATGATCAAGCAGGCGGTAACAGCCCTGGCAGCCCTATTTTTACTGGCCTCTCTGCCCCAACCGGTGGCAGCGCAAGAGGACGGTTTGCAGGCATTGGCGCGGGTTGATCAATCCCGTTCTTCTTTGTCGGATGACGGAACTGAGGTAGTTTTGCAGCTTGGTCTGTCGCAGCCCGTGCCCTACCGGGTGTTTGTTCTGGCTGACCCGAACCGGGTTGTAATTGATTTTCGAGAGGTAGATTGGTCCGGGTTTGACGGACCTGCCATGGGGGATAGCGCACAGATCAGCGGTCTGCGGTATGGTATATTCCGGCCTGGGTGGTCTCGACTCGTTTTGGAGTTGAAAGAGCCCATGAAAACCCGGTCTGTAGAACTAATCCCCAACCGAACGCGTGGAACGGCAGACCTCTCTTTGCGCCTGGAGCCTACAACCCAAACCGCTTTTCGTGCTGCTGCAAAGGCGCATCAGGATGATGCATGGGCGCTGCCTAAAGCAACCGAAATTGGTCAGGCGAAGCCCCGACAACTGGGGGATCGGCCACTTGTGGTGGTTCTCGATCCCGGACATGGCGGCATAGACGGGGGGGCGGAACGCGGCGGTTACCAGGAAAAAGAACTGGTTTTGCAATTTGCCAAAGAGCTGCAGGAAGCATTGATCCGTTCGGGCCGCTATAAGGTGGAACTGACCCGCACAGACGATGTGTTTTTGTCCCTGCCAGCCCGTGTCACGCGCGCGCGGCAGTTGAACGCAGATGTTTTTATCTCAATTCACGCCGACGCATTGTCAGAGGGCACAGCCTCTGGAACCACAGTCTATACTATCAGCCCCAAAGCATCGAGTGCGATGGCAGAGGAACTGGCTGAAAGCCATGATCGGTCAGACCTATTGGCGGGTGTGGATCTGAGCCAGCAAGACGATCAGATTGCAGCGATCCTGATGGATATGGCGCGGCTTGAAACGGATCAGCGATCCGATTTGCTGGCTGAAATGCTGGTGGACGGGATCGCAGATGCCATCGGGCGTATTCGCAAACGCCCACATCTGTCTGCCGGTTTCACCGTTTTGAAGGCCCCTGATATCCCGTCCGTGCTGGTCGAACTGGGCTTTATGTCCAACCGCCAAGACCTGTCGAACCTGCTGACACCAGGTTGGCGGGACCAGGTGATTGCGGGCATTACGGATGCGCTCGACCGTTGGACAATCGAAGACGCGGCCCAAGCGCGGCTTTTGCGCAAGTAGCCTTGAAGGCCGCGCGCGGCCCCCGTAGATACACGCCTGAGAAGAAAGGGCCCCCCCAATGCGCGCCGAAATCGAAGGACTATCCGAGGACATCGCCAAGTCGCTTGAGCTGTTGGCGCAGCGCATGGATTGGGAAACGGCTGAACATCGGCTGGAAGAATTCAATGCGATGTCAGAAGACCCTGATCTTTGGAACGATCCTGCCAAAGCGCAGAAGCTGATGCGGGAACGCCAAGCTCTGGTGGACGCCATGAATACCTACAAGGGGTTAAAGCAGGAGCTGTCGGACAACATCGAACTTATCGAGTTGGGTGAAATGGAAGACGACGCCGACGTGGTGTCCGAGGCCGAAGCCGCGATCCAAAAACTCGCCAAAACCGCCGCACAAAAAGAGCTTGAGGCACTTTTGAACGGGGAGGCGGACGCCAACGACACCTATCTGGAGATCAACGCAGGCGCCGGTGGGACCGAAAGCTGTGATTGGGCGGCGATGCTCGCCCGCATGTATGTCCGCTGGGCGGAACGCCAAGGTTACAAAGTCGAAACCCTGTCAGAAAGCGCAGGCGATGAGGCCGGGATCAAATCGGTTTCTTACAAAATCGAAGGTCACAACGCGCACGGTTGGCTGAAATCTGAATCCGGTGTGCACCGCCTTGTGCGCATCAGCCCGTTTGACAGCGCCGCCAAGCGCCATACCAGTTTTACGTCCGTTTGGGTTTACCCGGTGGTGGACGACAATATCGAGATTGACGTGAACCCGGCCGACATTCGCATCGACACTTTCCGTGCGTCCGGGGCAGGGGGGCAGCACGTCAACAAAACAGATTCGGCCGTTCGCATTACCCACGCGCCAACCGGGATTGTGGTGACAAGCTCGGAAAAGTCACAGCACCAAAACCGCGACATTGCCATGAAAGCACTGAAATCCCGGCTGTATCAGCTGGAACTCGACAAACGTTCCGCTGCCATCAACGAGGCGCATGAGGCCAAAGGCGACGCAGGTTGGGGCAACCAGATACGGTCTTACGTGCTGCAACCGTATCAGATGGTCAAAGACCTGCGCACGTCGCATGAAACGTCGGATACCAAAGGGGTGCTGGACGGTGATCTGACCCCGTTTATGGCTGCAGTGCTTGCCCAAGGTGTCGCAGGCATGAGCCGCGATCAGGCGCAAGCTGAAGACTAATACTTAACGTGTTAATTGCGTCTGATGGGTTAACGCTCCACGCTATTGGGCAACCGTAAAGCTGGCAATACCCACCACGAGTAACATCGAAATCGCCATGAATATATTTACGGCCCGTTGGACATGCGGCGGCGGATCCAGCCGGTTTATGGTGGCCCCGATCCATGCCCAGACCAGGTGCAACGGCAGCCACACGGCCGTGACCACGGCGATTTTTATTGCAATCTCAATTGTGTAAACCTGCGGGTAAATAGGAAAGCCGGTTATGAAAACCGCATTCACAGCGTAGGCTTTGGGATTGATCGGCTGCAGCAGAAATCCAGCCAACAGACCGGGGCAATTCTCCGCGTGAATGATGGCGATACGGGATCCGGCGAACGCAATGCGCATTGCCAAATAGATCAAATACCCCAGTGACATAGCCAGCAATACGGTGCGTGCAACGGGGTTTGCCAGCACTAGGGCGGCCAAGCCGCTGGCCACAAAGATCATCACGACGGTGTTGCCGATCAAAAGCCCCACCAAGTAGGGCATCGCACGGCGAAACCCGAACGCCGCGCCAATCCCTGCCAGTGACAAGACCCCTGGACCCGGGGTTGCGATCAGAAAAAACACGGCCAGCGCAAGCGAAATCATGACGCCAGTGTTCGCATCATTCAAACGGCAAAGAAAGCTCTCGCAAGTACCCAAGCTCGGCTTTCCAAGCTAGAATCCCCTTCGCAAAAACTCACCCGCCAAAGGTTCGGAGTTTTTGACAAAGAAGGTCTTTGCCCTATCCAGCCAGCCTGTCTCGAAAGCCGCTACGAGCAGATTTCGACAGCGTATACCTGTCTGATTTCACGCGTAAAAGTCGGCCATCCCGCATCATGCGATTAAACGACCGTGTCATTTGATCTTCACTCACGGCGTTTTCTGCCAGGTAGTCAGAGATGTTTGAGACAATCCGGTTCTGGCTGTAGCGAGGCTCATCTTCCACCAATGACAGGTAGGCAGCTGAGGCCTCCATCAGTTCGTAGAGCGATGCCGCGCCGAGTTTTTCAGCGAACTTTGCAAAGGCGCCTTCATTTTTTGAGCTGACGTCATCCTGTACATTGTCATCGGATACGTCTTCCCAGCCGTCTATCGGCTCTGGGTCATCCGTGTGGTTTGGACGCAGAATTCTTATTTTTCGCGCCGGTTTTTGTTCGTCGGCAGGGGGCGACATGTCTGCCGCCGGGTCCTCAAGCTTTTTTGCTTGGGGTTCGGCTGCCCCCTCAGCGTCGGGCTGCACCCGTTGATCAAGGCCGAGGATAAGCGTCTTGAAGTTGCCGCGCGGGCGTTCGGTTTTGGATTTCGTGGACGGGCGTGAAAAGCTCACCACATCTTCGCTTTCGCGGGCTTCGGTGATCTTTTTGCGAAATTCAGCCGCGTCAACGGCAGTATCTACGGGTTTGGGCCGTTCAGTCCGACCGCGTGATGATACACCAGTGCGCAAGCGGCGTTCAGCCTCTGTCGCGGCCACTGCTGCCTTCAACCGCTCCAGCGCGTTGGATTTGCGTGCGGTTTCTGGCGTGTCGAGTTTGGTGTTTGTTGTCTCTAGAAGGCGTTCGAGCGCTTCTTCTTCTTTCTGAATGTCTTCGTCGGTCTGCGCAGGTGCACGTTCTACGACCGCTGTTTTGGGCATTGCTGCTGCGATCGAGGCTGCAATGTCGGCCTCTTCTACCGCCAATGTTTCTTCTGCAGCAGGCACATCGTCCGCATCTTGGATCAAAGGTTCGTCATGTTCCGCTGCCGGTGGAAGATCTTCTTCCAGGTGGTCGACCGGCGCCAAATCCGCAGGATCGACGTTTGGCGTTTCAAACTCCTCGACCGCGTCTTCTTCAGAATCGTTTTCTTCCGCCAACAGTTCAGCGGCAGGCATGTCAGGTTCATTTGGGGCCGCTGTCAGGTCTACCCGGCGGCTCGAAAACATTGCCGCTGCGACGAATGTGTCATCGTCTTCTTCCTGCTCCGGTTCCGGCATGGCCTCCGGCTCAGGGCCTGTTTCCGCCTCATCCTTCGTATTCGAACGCTCAAAGACCGGAAGTGGTTCAGCTACAACGCGTTGCGAAGTGAAAAGCGGAGCAGGGTCTTCTACGGCAGTTACACCTTCTGCAGCGGTATTGTCTTGCGCCGCAGGTGTTTCTGGTTCTGCCTGAACCGGATCGGGCGCATCAACCACGTCGGCCTTGCGAAGGGTCAGGCCACCTTCGGTTTCTTCGGCGTCAACTTTGTACGGGTTGGCGTCTTTGGCGATGCGGTGAATGATATTGGCATCTGGTTGTAACGGCTCCCCTCCGAAGTAGCGGTCTTCAGCGGATAACTTGCGGAAATACTCGGCTACCAATTGCATGGTTGTGAAAGGGTCATCAAACCCTTCCAACGTACATGCGAAGGTCCCGTAGGACACCGTCATAACTTTGGGATGCGATTCCATTTGAATACTCTACTACTCGTCAACTCGTGATTACATGGTTAATCTACTGACCAATTGGGCTGAAACCTAACATAATATGATAATTTTCAAGGCAATTTAGATGTCAATTTAAGGCATTGGATCGGGCGGGGAACCAATTTGAAGGCTTTCGAAGACATTGTTGCAGATGCCACAATTGTGACACTTTTGGGCGCGGGAGATGTGCAACTGGCTGACCTGCAAGATGCGTTGGCGCTTGCTCCTACGTTGGTCTGTGCAGATGCCGGTGTGGATCGGGCGCTCGACTTTGGCCACATGCCCTTGGCTGGCTTGGGCGATTTGGACAGTTTGGACAGGGCACGCGCGGACGCGGCGGGGGTTCCGCTTTTTGAGCTGGCCGATCAGGATTTTGGCGACTTTGACAAGGCGTTGGCCAAGTTAGGCGGCCACCTGGTGTTGGCGGTTGGTTTCCTGGGCGCCCGGTTTGATCACCAGCTTGCGGCGCTCACGGCGTTGGTAAGAGCGCCAGGGCCAGTGGTATTGATCGGATCCCACGACGTGGCCTGTATAATTCCAAGGCACATCAAGCTTGATCTTCTGGCCGGTACTCGCGTGTCGCTGTGGCCTTTGGCACCCAGCAAAGGACGATCTTCGGGCCTGAGGTGGCCGATAGACGGTCTATCTCTGGATCCTCAAGGCCGCATCGGCACGTCGAACATGGCTGAAGGTGCAATCGAAATAGCGGTCCAAGAAGGTGCCTTGATCCTGGTGTTGCCGCGATCTTATCTGGATGTGATGGCGGCCGCGCTTAGCTGATCTGTCCACGCGCTTTCCAGGGTCGCGGTCGATCATCGGTGGCGTTATAGTTGCTGCAAATGAAATCCAAAAAACGGGATTCGGGTGATGAGCAGCGATTTCTCTCCCATTGATAAGGCGAAATTTGTCGCAGCCAAAAGAGCTGTGGACTATGTGGAAGACGGCATGCGTGTCGGCCTGGGAACCGGGTCGACGGCGGCCTGGATGGTTAAGATGCTGGGTGAGTTGGTGCGCGACGAAGGATTGCGGATCAAGGCTGTGCCCACGTCAACGCGCACGGCCAATCTGGCGCGCGAGGTGGGGATTACGGTCCACACGTTGGAAGATGTGAAATGGCTGGACCTGACCATCGACGGTGCGGACGAGTTTGATCCACGGCTTAATCTGATTAAAGGGGCTGGCGGCGCATTGCTGCAGGAAAAGATCGTGGCAACAGCAAGCGATCAGATGGTCGTGATCTCTGACGCCAGCAAAGCCGTGGAAACGCTTGGCGGATTTCCCCTGCCGGTGGAGGTTGTGCGTTTTGGCTGGCCGACGACCAAGACTTTGATCGAGGAATGTCTGTCCAACGTGGACGTATTGGGCCAGGCGGTGACTCTGCGCCTGCAACATGACCAACCGTTGGTGACGGACGAAGGCCATCATATTTTGGATCTGCACTTGCGGCACATCGCAAATCCAAGGGAGTTAAGCCTGGTTCTGAACCAAATTCCGGGCGTGGTGGAAAACGGGCTGTTCCTGGACATCGCAGATGTGATTGTGATCGGCCACGGCGATGGTCGAGTGGAAGTGCGTGATATCAACCATGGCACTGTAGAACGCGAGCAGATTGACATTCTCTTGAACGAAAACCTGTTCGCTGACATCGAAGACTGACGCAGCGGCGCCGAAGTCTTTGAAAGACTTCGGACCCAATTCTTTCAAAGAATTGGTTACTGAGTTTACGGCAGGCGGTGCGGCACGGTTTTAGCCATTCAATCCTCTCTTCAAACGCGCTAACGCTGACCCCAACATCGGAATTGAAAGGAAGCCCGCAATGGCCTTTGACTATGACCTCTTTGTAATTGGCGGCGGTTCAGGCGGTGTGCGGGCAGGGCGTGTTGCCGCGCAAACTGGTGCCAAAGTTGGCCTTGCAGAAGAGTTCCGTTATGGCGGCACCTGCGTCATTCGGGGCTGCGTGCCCAAAAAGCTGATGGTCTATGCATCCTCTTACGCAGACGCATTTGAAGACGCGAAGGGCTTTGGCTGGTCCGTTGGGGAAACCGAATTTGACTGGACCCGGTTGATTGCCGCCAAGGACAAAGAAATCGATCGCCTTGAAGGCATTTACCGCACCAACTTGAACAAAGCGGGTGTCACGTTGCACGATGGTCGGGCTGTTTTGACCGGGCCGCAGTCGCTTGAAATGGCTGACGGCACGCCAATCACTGCGCGTATCATCTTAGTAGCGACAGGCGGGCACCCGTTTACGCCTGACATCCCGGGCGCGGAGCACACCATCACTTCGAATGAGATATTCCATCTGTCAGAACAGCCTCGACGGGTGTTGATCAACGGCGGTGGCTATATCGCAAGCGAGTTTGCCTGCATTCTGGCCGGTATGGGCAGCGCGGTAACGCAGTATTACCGAGGCGATCAAATCCTGCGTGGGTTTGACGGCGAGGTAAGAAACTTCGTCGCCGACGAAATGCGTGCGCGTGGCATTGATATCCAATGTGAAACCTCCATCGCTGCGATCAAGAAGACGGATACTGGGTTGGAGGTCACGGACACCCAGAGTCAGACACTAGAGGTGGACTGCGTCCTGATGGCAACCGGGCGCAAACCCAACACTGCAAATCTGGGCCTGGACACAGCCGGTGTCGCCCTGGGTAAATCAGGGGAAATCCTGGTCGATGGTGTGTCGAAAACTAATGTGGACAGCGTCTATGCCATCGGTGATGTGACCAATCGGGTGGCTCTAACCCCAGTGGCGATCCGCGAAGGCATGGCTTTTGTAGAAACGGCGTTTAAGGACAACCCGACCAACCCCGACCACGATCTGATCCCGACTGCTGTTTTCACGCAGCCCGAAATCGGCACCGTTGGCTTGAGTGAAGAGGAGGCCCGCGCCAGCCATGATATTGAGGTATACGCGGCCGCCTTCCGCCCCATGCAGCACATTCTGGCAGGCCGCGATGAGCGTATGCTGATGAAGCTCTTGGTCGAAAAGGGCAGCCGCAAGGTACTGGGCTGTCACATCGTGGGTCACGGGGCAGGCGAGATGATCCAGCTTGCTGGCGTAGCGGTGAAAATGGGCGCCACGAAAGAGGACTTTGACCGCACGTGCGCGGTTCACCCCACGGCGGCAGAAGAATTGGTCACTATGGCCACGCCGGTAAGATAGGCTGCGCTGCAGCCCACAATGCTGAATTCGCCCGGGATCGGATCCGAGGACTGCATTGGTTTTGTGAGTGATCCCGGATCAAGTCCAGGATGCGGCGGATTAACCTTATTCCGATCGCAACCCCCAAGCCGCGCGTAGGCGAGGCTGTAATTCTGACCAGGGCAAGACGCCCGTCCGGCTGGCCCATCCGTCGTATTCTGCGGTCAGCCGGGCCACGTCACCGGGTGCGTGTTTTGACAGATCCAATAATTCAGTCCGGTCTGCTTCCATATCGTAAAGTTCCCAGTCCTCGCCATGTGTTCGCACAAGCTTAAATCGTCCGTCTCGCACAGCTGCATTGCCTTCGTGTTCAAAAAAGATCGGCTGTGATCGCTGCCAGTCTTTACCTTGCCAAAGGTCCAAGAAGCTTTCCCCCTGTAGGGGTTGCACCGGTCCAATTGCCGTCTCTTGCAGCGGCGCGACCCCGGCGGCTTGCAAAAACGTTGGCACCAAATCGGCCACATGGGCTGAGGCATGGCGCAGGCCGCCGGGTTTCAGGCCCTTAGGCCAATGGGCGATCAGGGGCGTGGAGATGCCACCTTCATGCACGTAATGTTTGAACAAACGGAACGGCGCATTGGATGCGTTGGCCCAGGGCAGATCATAGCTTTGAAACGTTAGTGGACCGCCGGGCCGGATCGTGGGGTCATTGCCTTTAAGTACCTGTCGCCCGTCAGGCAAAAAATCAGGATAATACTGTGCCCATCCATCTTCGGCCATAAATTCCGCGCAGCCGCCGTTGTCGGACAGAAATACAATAAGGGTGTCTTCAAACTGGCCCAGTTGTTTTAACCTGGCGATCAATCGCCCGATGGATTGGTCCATCCTGTCGACCATGGCCGCATAGGTGGCCATGCGCTGGGCCTCCCAATCTTTGTCAGGAACATCTTCCCAAGGCGGAGCGCTGGCGTCCCTTGGAGAGATTGCCCAAGCCGTATCAAACAGTCCGCGCCCGCTCATTTCTTCATGCCGCGCACACCGCAGCGCATCCCAGCCACCGCGGTAGGCGGTTTCATACCGCGCGCAGTCCTCTGGCGGGGCGTGCAGCGGCCAATGCGGCGCCGTGTGCGCGAGGTACAGGAAAAACGGCTTATCTTCGGACACAGCCCCTTCCACCATCCCAATAGCGCGGTCAGTTATGGCGTCGGTGAAGTAAAACCCGTCAGGCACTTCTATGCGGCTGTCGCCTTCCACCAGATAGTGCGGGGCATGGAAATGAGCGGCCCCGTCAAGGATGCCAAAAAACTGATCAAAACCGCGCTGACGCGGGGTAGGGTGGCCGGATATACCGGGGCGCCAAGCCGCATAGTCCCGCGACGGGTAGTCGCCTCCCACATGCCATTTGCCGGACATTAGTGTGGCGTATCCAGCCGCGCTCAGGTGTTCAGCAATCGTGGCGGCATCTTCGCGCAGATATCCCTGATAGGCAGGCGATCCCAGGTTCGCGCCCATATGCCCGATCCCGGCATCATGGGGCATCAATCCCGTCAGCAACGACGCGCGCGTTGGACAGCACCGGGCGCAGTTATACATCTGCGTCATCAGCGCGCCGTTCTGGGCCAAAGCATCCAAGTTCGGAGTGCGAATGTCCCCGCCTGTGCAGCCAAGATCGGCAAAGCCCATGTCATCGGCCAGGATTAGAATAATATTAGGTCGGCGTGTTTCCATCTGCATAGTCTGGCACGGATGTTCGCGTCACGCGAGCGCGCGGATTTCGAGGCCCGCTTGACGGAGCGCAAATTGGTCTACAGAGCTGGGTCGCACCAGCTTGGCTAAACCTTTTGGATTTGAGGTTTATAATTGAGCCCATCATCATTTTCATGGGCGTTTGCCCCTGCAATCCATCAAGGCAGTTTGCGGTGGAAGCGGATGTTTCGCTGGCTCAGACATCCAAGGCGAAGGGGCGTCCGGGGACAGTTTTCGATCAAATTCGATGACGGTCGATATACAAAGGTAGCTGAATTTTGTCTTCACAATGTGAACCGCTCTATTCGTTTAATTTGACTGGGCTCGACCGTATCGCTCGTCACCTAAATTGCATGCCATCTTGCTGCATTTACGCGAACCAACTGCTCTCTAGGGGGTAAATTACCCAAACGCTTTGCCATCTTCGCGCCAGACCTGGACAACCGATGAACGGGGATGGCCCGTGCCGTCTGGCCAGCTACCACCAGGGTGCTGAACGCCGACAAATGCCACTCTTTTATCTGCCGACCACGTCAATCCGGTAACTTCCGCGCCATAGGGTACGGTCATAAAGCGCGCTATCTCGCCGGTCTCGGTGTTCCCAACCAACATCTGGTTGTTGCCCATGCCCGCAAAGTCGCCCTTGTTCTTGAAGTTGCCGTCCGTTTGAATCCAAAGCATCCCATCAGACGAAAACATCATACCGTCAGGCGAGTTGAACATATTGCCTTCGTTAACGTTGTCTGACCCGGAGTACGCGTTGTCGTAAACGGTTGGGTTCCCGGCCATAACAAAAAGATCCCAATCGAATGTGATTGCCGCGTGATTGCCGCCAGTGGGGCCCCAGCGCACGATCTGGCCGTATCTGTTCGTCTCACGCGGATTGGGGCCGTTTGCGGAGGTATCATCGCCACCGGCGTTCGGCTTCAAGCCCCGGTTCTTATTGTTGGTCAAAGCGCAATAGGCTTCGATCTTTAGCGGGTTGGTTGCAACCCACTCTGGGCGGTCCATGGTCGTACCACCTACAGCCGACGCAGCCATCCGAGTGAAGCATAGGATTTCGGCAATCGTCATCCCGGTTGTTTGAGGCGTCAACGGTAGCCATTCGCCACTCGTGTCATCGTTGAATTTAGCGACGAACAGCTGACCATCGTCTAAAAGGCCCGCAGTCGATTCACCCGGCCTATAAACGCCTTTCGAAACATAGCGATAGAGGTACTCACCCCTTTCATCATCACCCATGTAGACCACCACGCGCCCATCAGAGGCATGCACCATAGCGGCATTTTCGTGCTTGAAGCGGCCCAGAGCAGTGCGCTTGATCGGCGTAGAATCGGGAGCCGCAGGATCGATTTCTGTAACGAATCCGTGGCGATGGGGTTCGTTCGGTTCGTTGGAGATATCGAAACGAGGGTCGAATTTTTCATAGGCATATCTCCCTTTGCCACCGATGCCATAGCGGACATAGCCGTCCCCGTCTGGTGTTTCGCCGAGGGCGCCAAAATAGCCATTAAAGTTCTCTTCGCAGGTCAGGTAGGTGTTCCAAAGCGTGCGACCAGATCCACAGTTGTTTATGGTGCCTTTGACAAGCATCCCGGTTGGATCAGCCTTAGTTTTCACCAGGTCATCACCGGCAAGCGGACCTGCCAATTTGATAGGCGTCTCGTGGGTGATGCGCCGGTTATAAGAACTGTCGACCACCACCTCATATCCCTCAGCGCCAGGCGCAACCTCAAGAACGGTCACGCCTTGCAGGTTTTTCAAGAGCAGTACTTCTTCAGCTGATTGCGGTTTGCCTTTGGAAGCAGCAGGCAAGTTTATCTTCGGATTCACATATTCGGAGTTAATGGCCATGATTTCTCTGCCATCAATGTCAAACAGCTCCATCCCGTCTGTATTTTCGCCGAAAACTCTGTCTGACACTGCAATGGGTAACGGTACGTTGTCGGCGTAAGCGCCTTCGGCTTCCGACCAGAGCGGATCCCCAAAACGAACCAGGGGTTTCACATTGAAGCCGGCGGGCACGTGGACCTCAAAATCTGTTGCAATACCAATGGGTTCAAAATCGAAACCGTGGTTAGCTGCACGGGAGGCAGTACTGTTGAAGAGACCTGTTCCAAATACTGCCGCACCTGATCCAAACGCAAGAACGCCGCCTAAAAAACCTCTGCGTGAAATCGCGGCGTCGACAACGTCATCAAACTCGTTGGTGTCTGGGCGGGGATTGCGATGCTCGTCGAATTCATCCCAAGAAAGATCGCTAAGTAAGGGGTCTGTCATGTGCGGTCCTTGCTGTGATGGCCGGGAAATTCGAGCAATCGTCATGTCCAAATAGTAAAGGGTATTGGACGTGTTTGCTTTACAGAATTGATGGTCCACAAATAATAATCTGGTGTGGACTTAACGGCCGAGAAAAGTCGCGAATTTTGAGTGCCTTAAGTCGGATTTTTCGAATTGGCCTGGATACAACTGGGTGAATAGTCCGCAGCCAACAGATTTGCATCAATCGGTCGAGTTAGGTGAGTTTTCGAATAAATTTCGATATCCCATCAATACGCAAAAACGCAGGCACAGTTGTCGCCGCGGCCTACATTTCGGATCGTGCCACGCTTGAAGAAGACACCTAATGGGTGCCGTCGAGCGACCTATTAAGACTATTCTGTTCGGCGAAGATCTAGGCAACAAACGTTGTGTCAAGCCGGACCTGTGGGCAATCAGATCGCCCTGTCATCGGCATTCAGCGTGTCGCGGCTTTCAGGGCTTTTTCTGCAAAGTCGAACGCCTTCTTGAATCCTGAAAACGCCTTTTCCATCTGCTTTTGCGCGTTCTTCCAATATGATTTGTCCTGCTTGCTGTTGAACAGCAGGCTTGCCCCGTCTTTCATGAAAAGACGGTCACGGGCGGCGGTACAAACCATGTGCTGATCTTGCGAAGACTTCAGGATCTTTATCTTTCCGTTCTCGACCACGGCGCCCTTGTTCAGGATTTTCTTGCAAGTGTCTTTCAGATCTTTCTGATACTTATGCATCTGCTTGCGCGTATCGTCTATGGCATCCCCAAGCGCCTTGCCGGTCTTTACGGCGGTCTCCAACTTCTTGAGTGCCTGGGTAAGGGGTGTAGGCAGATTTACCCCAGCTTTGACCGCTATTTTGACTAATTTGTTCGCGGCCGCCAGTTGCGCTTTCAGTTTGCTCAATTCCTGCTTCGTCAATGTTGGATCACTCATTCAAGATGTCCTCCCGAATTACTTTCGTTTGACCGAAAAGCGACCTTCAAGGGTGATGGGCAGTTGGTCATAATTAATTGGTTCAGTTGTGTTTGCATCGAAGCAACGGTTCAGGGTGAGGCTGATTTCTCCGCCGACGCGGCCTTCGGTCAGCTCCGTTCGTTTGATCGAAACAGGAGCGTCTTCATCCGCACTGCAATTAAGTGCCCGACTTTCACTGTTGATTTTGGCCACGAAGGTTAACCCGGTGTTGTTGTGCACAAACTCCGAGGTGGTGGCGACCGGTGCATCACCTAAGCGAAAGCCCTGCACCCGGACCCTGACGTTGCCGGGCGACAGGATGAAGCTGGCGTTTGTGAAATGCCAGGTGTCGTCCGTCGCCCATTTGACCTTTGCGCGCTTCATGTCCTGGTTCAGTTCGACGCCGTTGCTGGCGACGAAAGAAAACACGTCAGCGGACAAGACCGTTGCCGACGCCGCCAATAAAGCAAGTGCTGTAAAGTGCGTGCGAGGGGCGCTCAGGCGGCGAATTGAACATTGAAACAACATGTCAGATGTCTAGGCATCCGTGCGGTGCCTGCACAATATACAGAATTCCATAGGAGCAGCCGCTCGTGTACTAGATACTGATCAATCCGCTTGTCAGGGCGATGGCTGTTGCTTGTTCGCGGGTCCGTGCGCCAAGTCGTTCCCGGGCTTTGCGAATATGCAAATCGACCGTCACTGGCTTGATCCCCATTTTGTCCGCAATCTGATCGGTGCGCAGGCCGGCAGCAAGCCAGCAAAGGGTCTCTGCCTCCCGCTTTGTCAGTTTTACGTGCAATGGAACGCCGCCCTGTTCAAGGCGACTAAACGACTGGTGGGCAAAAGCGGCAATTTGGGCAAGCCACTTGCTTTGATGACAATAGAGGTCCGAAAAAGCGGCCCGGTCGCCTCGGTACATCAAGTGCCACCCGCCTACTTGGTCTGCACCGCGCAGTGGCATGATCATGGCAACTCCCGCATACAAGTTATGGTCCGCGCCCCGTTGGATTACGGCCAAGTCTCGGGTGCTCAGAAACGGGTAGTCGCCGGAAAACTCAATCCCAGTGAAAAACTGATCGGGCATAACAGATGTGTAGTTAAAGAGCGGGTCAAATTGAGAATCCCCTTCTGCCCGATAGTCCCGTTGCCAGTTGGACAAGGTATCTGACAAGTAGATGCCGAATTGCTGCTCTTCGCGCTTTTTCAACCCGTAATAGACATCTTCAAATCCCAAGTCGGCAAAAGCGCTTTGCGATGCGTCCCACACTTCTTGGCGGGTCTTGGCCGCCAGCAAATGTTCCACGCATCTTTCAACCGTCGGGTTCAAAATAGCTCCTGATCATCGATCTAAGAATTTCTGTAGGTTGCCCAACGCACGACGCGAAAGCAACCTGTGTCAAAATATGGATTGGAAGGCGTTGAAAATGAACGTGAAAAAATTTGCATTGGTAACAGCCTTTAGCGTGTTGGCGGGTTGGGCCAATGCACAGACCATAGAGCCGGTTGGCGAACTGGCCGGAGAAATTGGCGACGCCACGCTGATTTGGCAAACCCTGCGCATGGCTGGTCACGGTGCAACTGCAACTTTTGAAGAGATAATTCCCGGCCTTGTCAGCATTACGGTTCAGGGCCATTTGGACGGCCAATTCGGGATGGAAAAAGCGCTGTCGGTTTCGGTATCGCGCACGCCCCAGGGCCATTTTGTTGAAGGCTCCGTCACCTATTTGGCCTCCGGCTCGATCCGCGACTTTTATGAAAGTGCGCCGGGCAGCGTCACAGTATCTGTCAAACGATTTGAAGAAACATCGGATGGCGGGTTAATTGAAGGAACGGCAAAAGGCACCCTGCGCCGGGTACGTGTCGAAGGGGTCGATGTAAACGAAGATGACAGCGATACGATTGCTGTAGAAGTGACGTTCACTTCAAAGCTGTACAAGGATGACGAATAAGGAATCGACGGACTGACTGCACCCGCAAAGAGTTCGAAAATTTGAGTGCAACGGGAAAATGGTGGAGCCTAGGTCTACCGCGCAAATTTTTTTTCACAATATTCTAAGATCATAATGGACGTGTTGCGGTTTGATGCCGCTGCTTTGATAGCATTTACTGCAACAAAGGAGACGAACTATGGGACTGAAACGGACGGACGAGTTTCGTGCTGATGCGGTACGGATTGCGCTGGCGAGCGGGCTGACAAGGAAGCAA